>NZ_JAVJNP010000025.1:0-44931 GCF_040217205.1 Coleofasciculus sp. A1-SPW-01
CGATTGGCTTGATTTGAAGAAAACCTAGCTTAATCGCTTAATTAGTTGGGTTTCCTTCGTCAACCCAACCTACAAGCATTACACCGTGGGACTTTGGCTTAATTCATAAGACTTTATTATCACCCTAAGTACGGGAGAACCCATTTCAATAACACTACCAATTGTCTTACCATCTAAGTTAGGCAATGTATGCTGAGTTCGTAACTGCTCATACCATTTCGGTAGTTTTCCGCCTTGTCCCACACGAGTTAATACATCTACTAATTGTTCCGTGTTTTCTCCATTTAGAGCGCGATTAACTTCCTGGATTGTTGTATCTAGTGATTCCTTTAATATGGCACGTAATTCTTCTTTAGCAAGCATCGGTCATAGAGAAAAGTGATAGTTGTTCAAATTTAGGTGTTTTGAGTTGGACGCTCTTATTTTCTAAGATACAATCCATAACCCACCCAGCCATAACCGGGGGAATGGCATTTCCGAAAAGAGCATATTGATCATAGATAGATATCCCAGCACAATGTTCATCTGGAAACCCTTGAATGCGAGCATATTCTACATTAGTCAGACGGCGGAACTGATTACCAATTTTATAACGCTCATAGTGGCGACTCGTTGTTGAGGTAAGTGTTGGTGCAACACCATCAATACCAAATACAGTGTAACCCATTCGCGCTCCTCCACTTTGATTGTAGAGAATTTGTACAGCCTGAACAAAATTATTAACTGGCGTACTGGTTTGTAAACGGTTTAACGTAGACTCAGTAAAATCAAATTGGCAATCAACATCTGACTCAAGGACTGCCCGTAATGGAACAATCGGTGTAGCTGGATAAAATTGGGCAAAGTTGTAGCCAAAAAAACGACCTGTTTGGGCGAGCCCCCACATCGGAAATCTATTACCGTGGTCTTTTATTTTTGTCCATTTTTCAATATTAGTCAGGGTTTGAAACGTTGAGTCGGATAACTCAGCGATATTTTCAGTTGAGGCAAGTCTGATATTGGGAAAATCATCCTTTGTATCCTTGTCTAAGGTTCCCAGGATGACAACTCGTTGACGATTTTGGGGTAAACCCAAATGCATAGCGTTGACCAAACGCCATTCAATCGTATAGTCCAAATGCGCTAACTCACTGAGTATCGTGGCAAAATGAGTCCCTTCCTCCATCGACAGCAAACGTTTGACATTCTCTAAGATAAAAAACCTGGGCTTGTGTCTTTTCAGGACATCAATAATCACTTGAAAAATATGACCGCGTGGATCTCGTACTCCTTTTTTTTTGCCCGCACTACTGAACGGTTGACAGGGAAAACCAGCCGTTAACAGATCATGAGGTGGAATTTCATCAACGAGTTGATAAATATCACCCTGATGTAATTGTGCCTTTCCAAAGCGATCGCGGTATACTTGACAGGCTTTTGGACACCGATCATTTGCCCAGATTGTGGCTATATTTCTCTGATCCGCCGCTATCCGGAATCCTCCAATCCCGCAAAATAACTCAACGGTTGTACAGATAGGTAAGTGAAGCATAGGATGGATGTAGCTGTGTTATTCACTATTGAGTCTTCTGTTTGTATGATTATAATCTGGGCAACCTGTGTTTAAAGACATTCTACCTGAGAGGCTATGTCAGATATCTTGATCATGATTCGCAATGAGGCTGGCGTAGCCATGACTTCAGTTGAAGGAGAAGCTATAATTGCACTCGTAAAAAAAGACGAACTAATTTATGACGAACAGCCTGTAAATCTCAGATTTGCTGACGCTCATTTTTATAACTTGCCATTAGGAACCTATTTAGCTGTAGCCAAACATCCTGCACTCAATCCACCAGAGGCGGAACAGGAAGTAACATTGACAGTCAGAGAAATTTTAGTAGTACGATATATTTACTTAGAGCCTGAACGTCAACTTCTCACTATTCAAGTCACATCAGAGAGCCTAGACTGATTACCACCATGAAATATGCTGTTGATTCGGAATCCCTTGAGGCTTACAGAATGCGAGTTTACACCCTATCTCAAGAATTACGGCGAGAGACAAATCCGCCAATTCGAGCCATGACAGCGTTGTATTTGGCAGAAGCCGCAACGACATTAGCAAGAATGGAAGTGCTAGAAGCTCAAAAAAATGCCAAAGAAGATGATTAGATAGTCGGGGAGGTGATTTAGTTTTCTGTGTCAATCTGTGTCATTCAATCGTGAGTCTGCTGGAGACTATCATTCAATCTGCGTAATCTGTGTTACTGCATTCGATCAATAGTACGATATTGGATCGCTTCAGCAATGTGTGCCGTTTGCAGCGTCTCCGCCCCCGATAAATCAGCAATCGTGCGGGCGACTTTGAGTATGCGATCGCTTGCCCGGGCAGAGAGTCCGAGTTTGCGAATTGCCCCTTCTAAAAGATTGCGACTACTATCCTCTAAATGACACCATTGTCTCAAATGACCACTTTGCATCTGGGCATTGCAGCGCAGTGTGGGTTCTGAGTTGAAGCGATGACGGGCGCGATCGCGGGCGACTTTTACTCTCTCCCTTACGGCTTCTGATGCTTCACTTTGAGGCTGTCGGGTAATCTCTTCGGGTTTAAGACGATTCACCGCAACTTGTAAATCTATCCGATCCATGAGTGGACCCGAAAGTTTTGCCCAATAGTTCTCCCGTTGTCGCGCTGAACAGGTGCAGGGTTGCAGCGTATCGCCAAAGTAACCACAGGGACAGGGATTGGTACTGGCAACTAAGGTAAATTGTGCCGGAAATAGGACGGATTGTCGGGTGCGAGAAATGGTCACATAACCATCTTCTAAAGGTTGACGCAAAAATTCCAATACATTGCGCTTAAATTCAGTTAATTCATCCAGAAATAATACCCCTCGATGTGCCAAGGAAATTTCGCCGGGACGCGGAAAACTCCCTCCCCCAACTAATGATGGACCCGATGCAGAATGGTGGGGACTGCGGAAGGGGCGATGTCTGATTAATCTGCCTTTATCTTTAAGTAATCCAGCGACAGAATAGATTTGGGTAACTTCCAGGGCTTCTGAAAAACTTAAGGGCGGTAAAATTCCGGGTAATCGTCGCGCCAGCATGGTTTTACCGCTTCCCGGTGGACCAACGAAAATTAAATTATGACCTCCTGCGGCGGCTATTTCTAACGCCCGACGCGCATGGGATTGACCTTTGACTTCGTTTAAATTTCCGCCTGTAAACTGAGAGGGGGATGATTTGGGTACTTCATCCATCGTTACCGGGGAATAGCGTTCTGGTTGATTCAAAAAATCTGCCACATCAGCCAGATGTTTGAATCCATACACGTCTAGTCCCCGCACCACAGCGGCTTCTTGGGCATTATCAGCGGGTACGACTAACCCAGAAATCCCCAAACTTTGGGCGGCGGCGGCGATGGGTAAGACTCCCGCAATGGGGCGTAAATTGCCATCCAAGGAGACTTCGCCTAAAAATAGATGATCGCCTAATAATTCAGGATTGACTTGCTGTGAGGCGGCGAGAATTCCCACACTAATGGGTAAATCAAAGCTGGGTCCTTCTTTGCGTAAGTCGGCGGGAGTGAGATTAATCACGATTTTCCGCATCGGGAAAACAAACCCGGCATTTTTTAACGCCGCCCTCACCCGTTCTCGCGATTCTTGGACGGCGGTATCAGGTAATCCCACAACAACAATTCCCGGTAGTCCGCCTGACACATCGACTTCCACACCGACTTTCACCGCATCGATGCCGACTAGCGAAGCACTCCAAACCCTGGCAAGCATGTCTGTTGATCCTGAGTTTTACTGGCAATTATAAGGCGTGCGATCGCAGCCGTCTATTCTAAGTCGGGCATTAAGTTCTGTAAATCTCCCTCAAACTCTTACCAATGACAAATGACGAATGACGAATGACGAATGACGATCCTCAATTCCATAGCTTGGAAGTTAAGTAATTCGCTTGTTCATACCGTCCTTGAGACTTGTAAAGGGCTGCCAAATTATTCAAACTGAGCGCGACATCGGGATGATCTTCTCCCCATAAGCGTTTACCGAGTTCCAAGACTTGGAGATAGAGGGGTTCGGCTTGCTCGTAGCGTCCTTGATAATGATAGAGTAATGCCAAATTATTCATACTGGTTACTACATCAGGATGGATATCTCCAAATAAACGTTTTCTCAGATGTAAGGCTTGCAGATAGAAGGGTTCGGCTTTGTCGTAGTGTCCTTGATAATGATAGAGTAAAGCTAAATTGTTCAGGCTAGTTGCCACATCCGGATGGTTCTCTCCCAACAAGCGTTTCCGAATATTTAACGCTTCCAAATAAAACGATTCGGTTTTGTTATTGGGTCCTTTAGAGAAATAAAGTCCTGCCAAATTATTCAAGCTTTGTGCGACATCGGGGTGGTTCTCTCCCAATAAACCTTTTCTGATGTCTAAGGCTTGCAAATAGAGAGGTTCGGCTTTCTCATAGCGTCCTTGAGAGAAGTACAGAGCAGCAAGATTGTTAAGGTTCGTGGCGACATCGGGATGGTTCTCTCCCAATAACCGTTTTTGCAAGTCCAAGGCTTGCAGATAAAGGGGTTCAGCATCCTCATAGCGCCCTTGGGACTTATAAAGGGCGGCGAGATTGTTCAGGCTTGTGGCGACATCTGGATGCTCTTCGCCCAACAAACGTTTTTCGATGTCTAAGGATTGCAGATAAAGGGGTTCAGCATCCTCGTAGCGTCTTTGATAATGATAAAGTAAGCCTAGATTACTAAGGCTGGTTGCCACATCCAGATGCTCCTCGCCTAAGTTACGTTTCCTCAAGTCCAAGGTTTGCAGATAAAGGGGTTCGGCGTCCTCATAGCGTCCTTGACAAAAATAGAGGGTGGCTAAATCATTGAGACTATGAGCGAGATCTGGATGATCATCACCCAGTAAGCGTTTCCTCAAGTCCAAGGCTTGCAGATAAAGAGGTTCGGCTTGGGCGTAATGTCCTTGAGCCTGGTAAAGTTTTGCCAAGTTGTTGAGGCTGGTGGCGACATCAGGATGAGTATCGCCCAACCAGCTTTTTCTGAGTTCTAAGGCTTCTAAATAAAGGGGTTCAGCTTCTCTGTAGCGTCCTTGCAGCCTGTAGAGTTCGGCTAGATTATTTACCGTTTCGGCTAAGGTTGTTTCTAAGCCGAGTTCTTTTTTTAGCTGAATGGCTTGACTCAAATACTCAACGGCTAAGGCTTGTTCTTGGGGATAATTTAGAGATTCACCCTGTTCTAGGCGTCGTTGATAAAGGTGTCCGACTTGAGCATATAAGGTTGCCAAATTCGGGTCGTTGACGCCGTGTTTGGCTTTGGTGTATTCGATCAAGGCGTTGAGATCGGCGACGGGAAAGACTGATACGTTTTGATCCCAAGCGTCGCTTTCTTCGATAAGATGGCGGAATGGCTCAATGTTTTGAATGGGAATAGCGGCTGTTTTTTGGGAGTGGAAGCGAAAGACAGCTTGACACCAATTTTGGAACTCTGGGGCGTTTTGACTTAGCTGACTCTCTAGTTGGTGAGTTAGCCACAGGACAAGTGGACAAGCCAAGGCGGATAAGGCGTCTTGGATTGCTGGTAGAGAGGCGAAAAAAATTGCCTGTTCTGAATGCTGGGCGTCGAATTTGAGCCAGAGAAGTTGTTCAGCACCCGTCACGGTGACAACGGCGTTTCCCCCCTGACGTAAATCGTCATCGGTTTGGACGAGTTCAGTAATGGCGTGGCTCAGGTTCGGGTCATCCTTAACCAAGATAACGCGATGCGATCGCACAGAGGCGGCGAGTTCGGTTTCATAGCGTTCAATCAGTTGGTTGCGAAAATGGATATCATCACAAACCGCTAGGATTACACTCAACTTACCTTGACTGGCTTGAATCGCTGTCAGTAAATCGCCATACGTTTTTTCATTATGAACCGTCGGGTCAGACAACTCCGTCATCATGAAATTAACCTCCAATCTTGTAATCGCTCTTGAACGATTCGGTGAACTTCATCGGTTTTGACAATTGCCATACTCTAGAACATTAAGACTATGCCGTTTATACCCAAATTCCAGTGCTTTGGGTTCATGTTCGTTGTGTTTAAGAGTTTATAGTCGAGTTCACCTAAAAAAAATGACAAAGTTATTGTGAATCGCGTTAATCCGAATCAATCCTAAGCACATTCGACAAGAGTTATCCCTGATTCGGAGCGTTTGGTAGCAACACCCACTCCTATAGGGTACATTCTCTTTAGCTGTCTGTCGATTTCGTTTTTCTCCCTTATCTCCCCTATCTTCCCCATCTCCCCTAAAAATTATCCCATCGCCGCACGCAGATCATCGAGATTTTTCCGGATTGTTGCTGTAGTCGGATGATTAGAGCCGAGTCGTTCTTCACAAATCGCCAACGCTTGGACATACAGGGGTTCGGCTAATTCATATTCTCCTTGAGACGAATAAAGTCCTGCCAAATTATTCAAATTTTGTGCCACATCTGGATGCTCATCCCCTAGCCAGCGTTTTCCTAACTCCCAGGCTTGGGAATAGAACTCTTTGGCTTTGTCATGACGTCCTTGAAAGAAGTAGAGTATGGCTAAATTATTCAGATTTTGGGCTACATCGGGATGTTCATCTCCCAGTAAGCGTTTCCGCAACTCTAAGGCTTGCAGATAGAGAGGTTCGGCTTCATCGTAGCGTCCCTGCGTGGAATAAAGTTCGGCGAGATTTTTATAGAGTGCGGCTAAGTTATTCAGGCTGGTTAAAACATCGGGATGCTCCTCTCCTAATAACTGTCTACCCACATCCAACACCTCCACATAAAGAGGTTCGGCTTGCTCGTAGCGTCCTTGATAATGGTAGAGCAAGGCTAAGTTGTTCAAGCTGGTCACTACATCAGGATGGTTCGCGCCGAATAACCGTTTCCTTAAGTCCAACGCTTGGCGATAGAGGGGTTCAGCTTCCTCGTAGTGTCCTTGGGAGTGGTGGAGTAATGCTAAATTATTCAGATTCGTGGCGATATCCGGATGAGTATCACCCAATAAACGTTGCCAGATTTCCAAGGCTTGGCGATAGAGAGGTTCGGCTTCACCCTGACGTCCTTGAGAGAAGTAGAGTCCGGCTAAGTTGTTGAGGCTTTGTGCCACATCGGGATGATTATTACCGAATAAGCGTTTCCTGATTTCCCAGGCTTGCAGATAGAGGGGTTCGGCTTCGTCGTAGCGTTCTTGGAAGAAATAGAGTGCAGCTAGATTGTTCATATTAGTCGCCACATCGGGATGCTCATCTCCTAGCAGACGCCTCATTACCTCCAAGGCTTGCAGATAGAGGGGTTCGGCTTGGGTGTAGTGTCCTTGGGTTCTGTAGAGTTCTGCCAAATTATTCAGGCTGGTAGCAACATCGGGATGGTTTCGTCCCAGTAAGCGTTTCCTCAGTTCTAAGGCTTGCAGATAAAGCGGTTTGGCTTGGTCATAGCGTCCCAGCAAGAAGTAGAGTAAGGCTAGGTTGTTAAGACTGGTGGCAATATCAGGATGGTTCTCTCCTAAGCTGCGTTTCCTTATGTCCAACGCTTGCAGATAAAGAGATTCGGCTTCCTCGTAGCGTCCTTGGAAGAAGTAGAGGGCGGCGATATCGTTGAGGCTAATGGCGATATCAGGATGGTTCTCTCCTAAGTTACGTTGCCTTAGGTCTAAGGCTTGGAGATAGAGGGGTTCGGCTTGGGGATATTGTCCCTGAGAGTGGTAGAGTCGCGCTAGGTTGTTGAGGCTGGTGGCGACATCAGGATGGTTATCTCCTAAGTTACGTTTCCTTATGTCTAAGGCTTGCAGATAAAGCGGTTCGGCTTGGTCATAGCGTCCTTGGGTTCTGTAGAGTTCCGCCAGATGATTCAGCGTTGTCGCTAAGTCAATGTCTAACCCCAATCGTCGTTGCAGGTCAACCGCTTTATGGAAATATTCAACGGCGAGGGCAAGTTCGTGCTGGTAATCCTCAAATTCTCCATTTTCCAGTCGGCTTTGGTAGAGTTGTCCGAGTTGAGCATATAAGTTCGCCAGACCTGGGTCTTGGCTTCCCCCTTTTGCTTCAGTTTGTTGAATTAAGGCTTTGAGGTCTGCTAATGGTTTCACCTGGTTTGCCCCCTGATGCGTCTATCCTTCCTGTACTATAGCAATCCTTTTTGGTTGAGGTTAGGGCAGGGGATAAAAAACTGGTCAACGTATCGGGGTGGGTTTCACTCTACTTTATTTTTTACCCTGATGTCACTTAATTCACCCTGACTCAAAACGATAGCAAGGCAATCCGGAAGCGTTACGGATTATCAACCAACTTATGTTTATTGAAATGGATGAAGGATATGAGTTAAAATCAATCAGATGTATGCAAATTGATGATTAGTATAGAACAGCTTTTAAAAGACTGTATAGGATTAAGATTATGCTAACCAGGCTAAAAGTTTCTGGCTTTAAAAATCTTGTTAATGTAGATGTCCGCTTTAGTCCATTTACCTGTATAGCCGGTGTAAATGGCGTAGGTAAATCTAACTTGTTTGATGCGATCAGGTTTCTGTCAGCCTTGGCTGATCTTCCTCTAATTGAAGCCGCTTTAGCTGTTCGAGATGAGGGAGGTAGGACAGGAGATGTCCGCAGTCTGTTTCATCGAATTGGTAATGACTATGCTCCACAGATGTCATTTGAAGCTGAGATGATTGTGCCAGGTGAAGGTGTTGATGATTTAGGACAAACTGCCAAAGCTAGTATTACCTTTCTTCGCTACTCTATAAAGCTAGCCTATCGGCAAGATAATAGTCTCCGCTCATTAGGATCACTGGAACTGCTGAAAGAAGAGTTAGTTCATATTAATCTTGGTGATGCCCCTAAACATTTGCTATTTAATCACAAGGCGAAAACTTGGCGCAAGTCGGCGGTGAAAGGACAGCGCAGAGTCCCTTATTTTATTTCTACAGAAGGTGAGGGGACAAATCGAGTGATTAAACTTCATCAAGACGGCGGAAGCAGTGGTAGAGCCTTAGCTCGCTCAGCAGCTGATCTGCCTCGAACTGTACTGTCTGTGACCAATGCAGCCGAAAGCCCAACAGCACTACTGGCACGTCGGGAAATGCAATCTTGGCAGTTATTACAGCTAGAACCTTCGTCTTTGCGACAACCCGACGAATTTACGGCACCGACAAAATTAGGAACAGATGGCTCTCATCTAGCTTCAACCCTCTATCATTTGGCACGGCTGAGAAAAAATCTCCGCCAATCTGATCAGGAAGCCGAAGCGCAGGTTTATGCTCAAGTTGCAGGTCGTTTGGCAGAATTGCTCGATGATGTTGAGGAGGTAGGAATAGAGCGGGATGATCGTCGCGAACTGCTCACATTAATGGTTACAACTAGAGATGGTACAACCCATCCGGCGCGATCGCTCTCAGATGGAACAATGCGCTTTTTGGCGTTAGCGGTACTGGAATTAGACCCAGAAGCTCAAGGTTTATTGTGCTTAGAGGAACCTGAAAATGGTATTCATCCAGAGCGTATCCCAAAAATCCTCGAACTTCTACAAGACATTGCCACGGATGTTGAAGAACCTGTTGATCAGGACAATCCCCTACGCCAAGTAATCATCAATACCCACTCACCAGCCGTTGTACAGCAAGTCCCAGAAGATAGTCTTTTAGTCGCTGAGTTGAAGGAAGAAAAAGCACCGTCAGGACAATTGTTTAAAGGGGTACGCTTTAGTTGTCTACCGAATACTTGGCGACACCTTAAAGTTGCGGAAACCGAAACGATCAGCACTGTTCCTTTAGGTAAACTTCTCGCGTACTTAAATCCAGTGTCCCCAGAACAGCCAGAGCTAAATGGCAATGGGCAACTGGAAACCAACTTATCTTTAAAACCTACCCAGTCTAAAAAACGTAGAGTTTTGGATAGAGAAGACATTCAACCTCTAATTTTAGGCTTTCCCAAAGAATTTGTATGAAGGAAATACGATACACATTACTATCTGATGGGAGTTCTGACAAGGCGCTACTACCTATTCTGACTTGGTTATTGCGATTACACGGAGTTGAATGTGCTATCCAGTCCCAGTGGGCTGATTTTCGACGCTTGCCACAACAACCACAGGATCACTCAAAGAGAATTGAATTGAGTTTGAACCTTTACCCTTGCGACCTTTTATTTATACACAGGGATGCCGAAAAAGAACCTCGTGAGAAACGAGTTTCTGAAATTAAAAAAGCCGTTGAGGGGATCAGGGAATCAGTCTCTGTGCCGTTTATCTGTGTTGTACCTGTGCGGATGACAGAAGCTTGGTTATTATTTGACGAAGCTGCCATACGCAGGGCGGCAGAAAATCCCAGAGGAAAGCAACCTTTAAATTTGCCAAATCTCTCTAAATGTGAGGAGTTACCTGATCCAAAACAATATCTTTGTCAACTTCTGCGTCAAGCAAGTGGGTTGACAGGTCGGCGACTAAAGAAATTTCGCGCCAGAGAGCGAGAGAAGATTCAACGAATCGCTGAACTTATCGATGACTTTTCGGCACTGCAGAGTCTGTCTGCCTTTCAACTACTAGAAGCAGACATAAAACAGATGCTCAAAAGACAGAGTTGGTGAGTAAATTACAAATTTAATCCAGTTCTCGTAATTCCCTCGAAAATTGAGGAAATTAAAAAAATATAAAATTTTTACTTAAACTTCATTCGTTCATGAACAATTAAAATCGTCTTGCCAAGAAAGTAAAATCATTGAGTCAAACTCTAAGCTGTATCCAAATTAGCAAACCGCTTACCCAGAATTGGGTTAGTACTCATTAGTAACGTTCCTCATACAATTGTTGGACTAAGTGGAGGCACTAGCTGTGCAATCTGAAACCGTAAGAGTCAGGCGTGTATCCGGCGCTTTTGCCCTGATTGATAGTTTAAAGCGCCATGGTGTGAAGCACATTTTCGGCTATCCGGGCGGTGCGAATCTACCGATTTACGATGAAATCTACCAAGCGGAATCCGCTGGCGAACTCCAACATATTCTGGTGCGACACGAACAAGGGGCTGCCCATGCTGCTGACGGGTATGCCCGGGCGACAGGTAAAGTGGGCATCTGTTTGGCAACCTCCGGACCGGGAGCCACGAATTTGGTCACGGGTTTAGCCACGGCGAGTTTGGACTCTGTGCCAATGATTGCAATTACGGGACAGGTTCCCCGTGGGGCAATTGGTACGGATGGATTCCAAGAAATTGACATTTTCGGGATTACGCTGCCAATTGTCAAGCATTCCTATTTAGTGAATGAGGCTCGCGATATTCCCCGGATTGTGGCGGAAGCGTTTCACATCGCCAGTACGGGTAGACCGGGACCGGTGTTGATTGATATTCCCAAAGATGTGGGAATGGAGCAATTTGATTACTTTCCCGTGGAGCCAGGTACGATTAAGCTACCGGGATACCGTCCCACGGTGAAAGGGAATTCTAACCAAATTAACAAAGCACTAGGTTTAATCCGGGCGGCAAAGAAACCGTTACTCTATGTAGGTGGCGGTGCGATCGCGGCAAGCGCCCAGGGGGAACTTCTGGAACTGGCGGAACATTTCCAGATTCCGGTGACAACGACGCTGATGGGTAAGGGAGCATTTGATGAGTCCCATCCTCTGGCTCTGGGAATGTTAGGGATGCACGGCACGGCGTATGCTAACTTTGCCGTGAGTGAATGTGACCTGTTAATCGCCTTGGGTGCCCGTTTTGATGACCGGGTGGCAAGTTTGCCAAAACAGTTTGCGGCTGAGGCGAAGGTGATTCACATCGATATTGATCCGGCGGAAGTGGGAAAAAATCGGAACACTGATGTACCCATTGTTGGCGACGTGCGGCAGGTGTTAATTGACCTATTGCGGCGTTCTGATCAAGTCGGGAATGGTATAGATCCAGAACAAACGAAAGCGTGGTGCGATCGCCTGCAACAGTGGCGGGATGAGTATCCTTTAGATTTGCCCCATCCCCAGGAGAATCTTTCGCCCCAAGAAGTGATTGTGGAAGTTGCTCGTCAATCCCCCCACGCTTATTACACCACTGATGTCGGTCAACACCAGATGTGGGCGGCTCAATTCCTGAAAAATAAGCCCCGTCGCTGGATATCGAGTGGCGGTTTAGGGACAATGGGATTTGGTTTGCCTGCGGCTGTGGGAGTAAAAATGGCTCTACCCTCCGAACCCGTGATTTGTATCAGCGGTGATGGTAGCTTCCAGATGAATATGCAGGAACTGGGTACGATCGCTCAGTACGGCATTGGCGTCAAGATTGTCATCCTCAACAATGGTTGGCTGGGAATGGTGCGCCAATGGCAGCATTTGTTCTATGGCGATCGCTATGAAGCGACGAATCTGGAAGTCGGTACCCCAGAGTTTGTGAATCTGGCTCAAGTGTATGGGATTAATGCCATTAAGGTGACACAGCGTCAGGCTTTACCCGATGCGATCGCTCAAATGCTTGCCCATGACGGTCCAATGCTTGTAGACGTGCGCGTTACCCGCAATGAGGACTGTTATCCCATGGTTGCGCCCGGTCATACGAATAGCGACATGATGGGCTTGCACCCTCATAACCCAGAACCGATTTCACCCACTATCCTGACGTGTTCTAACTGTGGAACCGAAAATCCAGCGACCCATAAATGTTGTTGTGAATGTGGTACGAAACTGTTGGATATGCCATCGACAGTAGCTCTGAGCTAATTGGTGACGAGCGCCAGGTAAGGGCATTGGGGGAGGTGCTAACTTTTCACGGAACGTCTTGAAACTGAGTGGGTAGGGGAGATAGGGGAGATGAGGGAGATGGTGAGTTAATTCACGCGCCATGCCCTTGAACCCAGTGAAGGGTAAAACTTCAAAATATTATCTTCCCCACCTTCCTCACCTTCCCGACCTTCCCCATCTTTAATATTGTCTGCCTTTAGTAGGATGTTAAATAAACTTTAACCGAGAAAGAATCGTCTTAGGTACAAATGGATGACGGCAAAACATGAGAATGGTTATAAGGCGCAACTTTTCGAGTTTTAATTTAATAAAGATTCTTCTTTCTTAACAGAACTTAGTAAAAAGCAATTGTATGAAACTTTCATCAGGGATTAAACTAAGAGTAGCAAAAACTACAGATTTTTTTCGGGATCAAGCTAAACAGGCTGACTTTGAAGGCGTTACCCTGCTCTTTGCATCCTCAATAACAAAACTGATATCAACGTAAGAACAATGTGTATTACAGGCTCACTCACTGACTTTTCATTACCCGAAATTTTTCGGCTCCTTGGTAAAGGGCATCATACAGGTTTACTCACTGTGAATACTGATGTTTCTACTCCTGTCACCCCCAATGGCGTTTGCTATGTTTGGGTCTATCGCGGTCGAATTGTGGCAGTTGATTCTCAGTTAAAGCATCTAGGGTTAATCAAGTTAATTGCTCAACGCCAATGGATGGATAGAAGTCAGTTAACTCAATTGAGTGAGTCATTGCCTCAGGAGCAACCCTTGGGTACATACCTGCAAAAACAGCGGTTGTTAACCCTTCAACAAATCAAATGGTTGTTCCAAATCCAAGTCTTACGACCCACCTGTACCTTGTTTCAACTCAAAACAGGTCATTTTAAGTTCAGCCATGAAGTTAAACTCCCCATGTTAGGAATGACGGGTTTGAGTTTAAATACCCTAGGTGCCAATTTACTAGGATTACGTTCTTTGCGTAACTGGGATGCCCTCAGCGATAAATTACCTGATGTTAATGCTGGGTTGCTCAGTGTTACAGGATACCCTCGTTATCCCCTCAACGCCTTAGAATCTCAAGTCTGGGAGTATACCAGTGGCACTGTGTCCTTGAGGGAAATTGCTAAACAACTCAGACTTTCGGTAAAAACGGTACAGCAGATTGCTTTTCGATTAATGGCAGTCGGATTGGTCGAAGAAACTCCCTTAGTGATTCATACTGCCTGTCCTCAATCTGTGGACGCGATCGCGACACCGCTACATCCAGAAGTGACCGATCAGCCCGTCAGCCATTCATTTTTGCACAACTTAATGGGTTTCTTAGCAGATAAGTCCAAGCACCTGCCGTTACGGGCGGCTTAGTTCGGGAAAGGATCAGAAACAACAGATGTAGACAGACAGCCGTTTACAGCAGCGTGGAATGCAATAATGTATTTCAATCAGGACTAAACTGTTCTATATCAAATTACTACCGATTCTAATAAACGAATTGTGCCTCGCTCCGCATCAATTTCGATCATTCCACCGATAGGGACAGTGAACTTATCCTGGATATGACCGATCATCGAACCATACCAGGCGGGAATCCCCAAAGGTTTGATATGGTCAGCTAAGACTTGCCGCAACGTCAGCGATGGTTCATTCGCCTCACCTGCAGGACAGTTTGTACATTGGGCAAAAATAAATCCAGCCACTTGATCGAGAATACCAGCGAGTTTGAGCTGGGTTAACAAGCGGTCAATCCGGTAAACCTCTTCTCGTATATCTTCCACAAACAAAATAGAGTTCTGCCAATCGGGTAAATAATCTGACCCCACCAGCGCCGCCACCAGCGATAAATTTCCCCCCACCAGACGCCCCCTTGCCTTACCCTTGGTAATGGTTTCCACAGGAGTACTCAATAGATTTTGCAGTGTCATTGCTGCCCCATCAAACAAGATGCGTTGCAGATGTTGGATTGAGAACCAATTCCAGGTTGATGTTCCGAGTGGTCCATGAAAGGTGATCAGGTTGCTGTGAGTATAAATCGCTAACAGCAGTGAGGTGACATCGCTATAGCCGATAATGATTTTGGGATTTTGGCGGATTAGCTCGTAATCCAACAGGGGTAAAATTCGATTACATCCCCATCCGCCTGCCATTGCCAGCACCGCTTGGACAGAGGAATCAGCGAACATCGCATTCACATCAGCAGCGCGGTCAACATCTTGACCCGCCAGATAGCCGTATTGGTCGAAAAGATGGGTTCCCAGTTTGGTTTTCAAACCGAGTTGTGATAAAATGGGAGCGATTTCATCAAGGGTCTTTTGGTCAACTAGACCGGCTGGACTAATCAACCCTACGGTATCGCCAGGATTCAGGCGTCGTGGTTTGAGAAGGGGTAGGGAGTTTGCCGTTACAGGGACTTGGGTTGCCAACAGCGTTAGTCCCAAGAGTTTAAGCAAGGCACGGCGATTACCGGAAAAGGGTTGGCTCAATGGTCAGTCCCGGAAAACTACAATAGACAACGTGGAAAATGGCTGGGAGTACCAAGCTGGGAAAAAGAGCTAGAATTGACTTACTTGAATCATCTCTAAACATCAAGCAATAATAATAGAGATATTGCATCTGCCAGATTTTGGTCAACTCACCGCTGCTAGGCATTAAACTCCCGAACTGGGATTGATGCTTGGTTGGTGTCATCACCGCGCGATCGGTACAGAAACGATTATTTTTTTGTATCCGATTAATCACAGACATTTGATCTGACGGTGCTGAGTCTGACTCGTTGAACAGCATCTGCCGATAAAATTCACGATAGCCAGTCAACAACTCTAACAATTCAGCCATTACACCCAGAGACATGGCAATTGCTTCAGGCTATGGTAGGGAAAGATACTCTTTCTCTCGATTTGGAGGTGATCAATCATTCCCTGGAACATGCCTCAGGTTAATGGCATCCATGTTGCAGCTATCCTCAACAGACGTATAGAGACTCAATTGATGAAGTTGACACGTTGAAGTCATGGGATTTTAGGAACTAGGAAAATCTACCCGTTTCGTCAGATGCTAGAACAGATAAGCAAGGGTGGTGATCCCATGGCAGCACTGGCGCAGTTTTTTTTGCCAGCTAGAGGCTGAGTATCAACGGGTCACATTAATCTTACAGACCCAAAGACGGCAATATCAGCATTCTTAAGGATGAAATTAGTTTCTTTGCCCGAAGAACCGCCAACCATTTTGGTGGTTGATGATGACCAGTTTATACGAGAACTTTTACGCCGAGTCATGGAAAAAGAAGGCTATAAAGTTGTTGAAGCAACCAACGGTGAACAGGGTTTGGACGTTTATCAGCGTCTCAAACCGCATCTGGTCATGCTAGACGCCCTGATGCCGGTCATGGATGGTTTTACCTGTTGCAAACACTTACAAAAACTCTCAGACGAAGACGAGACATCACCCGATAGCGAACATTTGGAGGCTCAAGGGTTACAGGGAGTTTCCCAAACGCCGGTGTTAATGATTACCAATCTGGATGATCCAGAATCCGTTGACCGCGCCTTTGCCGTTGGTGCTACTGACTATATCACCAAACCGATTCACTTAGCCGTCTTGCGTCAACGAGTACGGCGTTTAATTCAACAGTTTCAGCTTTATCAAAAACTTGAACAAGCCAATCGAGAGTTACAACGTTTAGCCACGTTAGATGGACTAACGGGTGTAGCCAATCGCCGTCGGTTTGATCAATACCTTGATGATGAGTGGTGGCGCATGATTCGAGAAGAGTCGCCCTTGTCTCTGATTCTATGTGATATCGACTTTTTCAAGAAATATAATGATACCTACGGTCATCAAGCCGGTGACGCCTGTTTGCGAAGGGTAGCTGATGCTTTGCGTTTTTGTGCCAAACGGTCTGTGGATTTAGTGGCTCGCTATGGCGGTGAAGAGTTTGCTATTGTGTTACCCAATACTACCACGATTGGTGCGTCTTTAGTGGCTGAAGAATTACGCAGTTTGGTTCATGGTTTAAAGATTACCCATGCAGCGTCAGCTATTAGTGAATATGTCACACTCAGTTTAGGTGTTGCCAGTCTTTATCCTGAGCCTGATACTCCACCAGCTAAGCTAGTTGCTGAAGCGGATATGGCTTTGTATCAAGCGAAAGCCTCTGGGCGTAATCGATATGTGGCGAAAGTTTGAATCGTTATTTGTCTTATGTCTTATGTCTTATGGCTTATGTCATTGGTCATTTGTCGTTTGCTTTATGTAAAAATTTGAGGGCTATTTACACAATTTAATAGAGTTGAGTTTATTTCCACCAACTTACATAACGTAGCGCGTTGTCAATAGAAAACTTGAGTGTAGGGGGTGGTATGGTGTTGCTTGAATAGCGTAGGATTGCCAATAATGTGTACATGCTAATCCCCAAAACGGATAATCGCTAAGAACTATTATGACGACTACGGTCAACACAACACCCCAATTAGCCTCACGTTTGGTGAATGGTTTCCTTGCCATTAAACCTTTGGCTAATTTAGCAAAGCAGCAAGCTCGTAAGATGATTATCAAGCGAGCGGAAAAAATTGGCGTACCTTGGACAAAACAAGTCAATGAGTTACGTTCTCTAAACTGGGAGAGTTATCTGAGTCAAGTGCAAAACCCCCAGGTAACCTACCCGGATTATTATTTGCGCCCCTTCCATGCTTATGACCAGGGAAATCTCCAATGGGATGCGGCGTTTGAACACGAAGTTGCGGCTTATGCGGTTCATGCCAATCTCTATCCTGAGGATAAACTCCAAGGAGATGCTAAACTGCGGCAGAGTTACCATGAGTTGGTGCAAAAGCAAGTTAAAACCGAGCCGCAAGATATTGTGGATCTGGGGTGTGGTGTGGGGATGAGTACCTTTGCCCTACAACAGATTTATCCCCAGGCAAACATGACGGGTGTAGACTTATCGCCTTACTTTCTAGCTGTTGCCGAATATAAGTCCAAACAGCATCATACAGAAATTAACTGGAAACACGCGGCGGCTGAAGCGACAGGTTTACCGGATGCTTCGTATGATTTGGTGTCTGTCTTCTTGGTATTCCACGAATTACCCCAAACGGTGGCAAAGGCAATCCTACGGGAGGCACGGCGGTTATTACGTCCTGGTGGGTATCTGACTCTGATGGATATGAATCCTCAGTCTCAGGTGTATGCGACGATGCCAGCTTACGTTTTTACCTTATTCAAAAGCACGGAGCCTTACTTTGACGAGTATATTACCTTGGATATCGAACAAGCGATCGCCCAAGCAGGATTCCAGCCACCGATGATCACGCCGAATAGTCCCCGCCATCGGACAATCATTACCCAAGTCGAGACGTAGCACGCTACGTCTGCAACATCTGGTCGTAGCAAAACTTAACATAAACCAATACTCGACATTCTTTCGAGGAGATCCCAGTCTCTGATAGACTTTTAGACTGGGGACAGTAAATAACACCAGGGAAAAACTAAGCAGTTGAGAGGAAAAGCTTCGTGCTAGAAACTACGCTAGGACTAGAAATTATTGAAGTTGTCGAACAGGCAGCACTTGCCTCTGCCAAATTGATGGGCAAAGGTGATAAAAACGAGGCAGACCATGTGGCAGTTGAAGCCATGCGGGAGCGGATGAACAAAATTCACATGCGGGGTCGCATCGTGATTGGAGAAGGGGAGCGAGATGACGCCCCCATGCTCTATATCGGTGAACAAGTGGGCATCTGTACCAGCGAGGAGGCAAAGAACTACTGTAACCCCGATGAACTGATTGAAGTCGATATTGCCGTTGACCCTTGTGAAGGGACGAACTTGGTGGCTTATGGGCAACCCGGTTCAATGGCGGTGCTAGCCATTTCTGAGAAGGGTGGACTGTTTGCTGCGCCTGACTTTTATATGAAAAAGCTAGCGGCGCCTCCTGCGGCTAAAAATCATGTCGATATCAGTAAATCGGCAACAGAGAACCTGCAAATTCTCTCGGAATGTCTGGATCGCGCAATTGAGGAACTTGTGGTCGTGGTCATGAAGCGCGATCGCCACAAAGGACTAATTGATGAAATCCGCTCTGCTGGTGCGAGAGTTCGGCTAATTAGTGACGGAGATGTCTCTGCGGCTGTCTCTTGTGCCTTTTCAGGGACAAATATCCATGCTCTGATGGGTATTGGTGCTGCACCCGAAGGCGTTATCTCTGCTGCGGCGATGCGCTGTTTGGGAGGACATTTCCAAGGTCAGCTAATTTATGACCCAGCAACTGTGCAGACGGGTTTGATTGGTGAAAGCAAAGAGGGGAACCTAGAGCGGCTCCAAGAAATGGGCATTAATGACCCCGATAAGGTCTACAATACTCATGAGCTAGCCTCAGGTGACACCGTGCTATTTGCCGCTTGTGGGATTACGCCGGGTACCTTGATGGAAGGGGTACGACTCTTCCACGGGGGGGCACGGACTCAAAGTCTGGTTATTTCCACCCAGTCGAAGACGGCTCGCTTTGTGGATACTGTCCATCTGTTTGATCAGCCGAAGACCCTGCAACTACGATAGATACTGTCAATTTATCCATTTTCGCAGGATTTCTTCCACTTGAATTCCAGTCATCGAGATGGAGATAAAAGCGTTCAAGCCAGAGTATAAGCAATGATAATGCTACTTACTCTGGCTTAACGTTGATTGTTTATTTCTCCCCGGTTAAAAATTCCATCTCTGAATCGGTGAACTTATACTGAATTGTTCATCGTATTCAGACAAATTTCTCAATTTTCTCTATCCTTATAAAACAAGACTGATAGTTGACCCAACCCAACGACAGAGATTTGGAGAACACAATGAATATTGCCGTCGTAGGTTTAAGCCACAAAACAGCGCCCGTTGAAGTCCGGGAAAAACTAAGTATTCCCGAAGCCCAAATAGAAGGTGCGGTGCAACAACTCTGTAGCTACCCCCATGTTGAAGAAGTAGCGATCCTTAGTACCTGCAATCGCCTAGAAATTTATATTGTGGCAGCAGAAACGGAAAAGGGTGTGCGTGAAGTCAGTCAATTCCTTTCGGATAACTCTCTTGTCCCCTTGCATCAATTACGCCCCCATTTGTTTATTTTGTTACATCAAGATGCGGTAATGCATCTGATGCGCGTCGCAGCGGGATTGGATAGTTTAGTTTTAGGCGAAGGACAAATCTTATCGCAAGTCAAGCATACCCACAAAATCGGTCAGCAACACAAGGGAATTGGACGCCTGTTGAATCGACTGTTTAAACAAGCGATTACCGCCGGAAAGCGAGTCCGCACCGAAACCAGCATTGGTACCGGGGCGGTTTCGATTAGTTCGGCGGCGGTGGAACTTGCCCAGATGGAAGTGCAAAACTTGGCGGCTTACCGAGTGGCAATTATCGGGGCGGGGAAGATGTCGCGTTTGCTGGTGCAGCACCTGCTTTCTAAAGGGGCTGAGTCAATCGCCATTATCAATCGCTCAACTCGTCGGGCGGAGGAGTTGGCAAAGCAGTTTGAGAATGCTCAGTTAACGGTACATTCCCTGTCTGAGATGATGGAGGTGATTCCAGAGTCGGATATGGTGTTTACCAGTACCAGTGCGACAGAACCGATTCTGGATCGGGCTAAACTGGAAGACCATCTTGATCCCAATCGCTCCTTAATGCTATTTGATATTTCCGTACCGCGTAATGTGGATGCTGATGTCAATGAACTTGAACAGGTTCAAGCCTTTAATGTGGACGACTTAAAAGCAGTAGTGGCGCAAAATACCGAAAGCCGCCGTCAGATGGCGATGGAAGCGGAAAACTTACTGGAACAAGAGGTAGAAGCGTTTGAGGTTTGGTGGCGATCGCTAGAAACCGTGAGTACCATTAGTAGTCTACGGGAGAAAGTCGAAGGGATTCGGGAACAGGAATTAGAAAAAGCCTTATCTCGCTTAGGTTCAGAGTTTGCCGACAAACATCAAGAAATCATCGAAGCGCTGACACGGGGAATTGTCAATAAAATCCTCCATGATCCGATGGTGCAGTTAAGGGCGCAGCAGGATATTGAAGCCAGACGTCAAGCCATGCAGACGCTGCAAACGCTGTTTAATTTAGAGATTGAAGAACAGTTTGGTTAAGCGTTGGAGAGGAAGAGAGTAGGAGGGTGATGCTGAGTGAGTATCCACCCTCTCTTTTTTTTGAGATATATAGAGGCTTCAGCTGCAAAAGAATTATCACCTGGTCAGGGTGCAAGATATCAGCCTCTAACAGACGCGATCGCACCCGTTAGGCATTAAACAAACACCTGTGCTCCCCATATAGCGGTGAAGCATTTGGGGGATTACCTGTTGACGAAAACTGCAAACGTCTCTACCCATATATTCACCCATCCCCCTTCAGCAAAAATGTTTCTTGAGCGTTTCCACCAAAAAAGAGATAATTTAGTCATGATAGAGTGCGACTCAAACCCATGACTAACTATCCCCATTGGTCTGGCAACGGCTATCAAGTCCTCCGCGAACTCGGACATAACCATCTAGGTGGCAGAGTCACCTATCTCGCCCTTCAACTTAACACCCAAAAACCTGTCGTAATCAAGCAATTTCAATTTGCCGCCTTAGATGCGAGTTGGGCAGAATTTGAGAGTGTTGAGCAAGAAGTTACTATGCTACGGGGTCTGAATCATCCTCACATTCCCCGTTACCTTGATTCCTTTCACACCCCTGACGGTTTCTGCATGGTACAATCCTACATCCAAGGACAATCTTTAGCCACACCAAGGCGTTGGACTCCTAAAAAAATCAAGCATGTTGCCCTTGCCGTTCTCCAGATTTTGGTAGATTTACAATCTCAAACTCCGCCAATCATTCATCGAGATATCAAACCGGAAAATATTCTGTTAAATGAACAGTTCAATGTCTATCTAGTGGACTTTGGTTTTGCCCGGACTGGTGGTGGAGATGTCGCGGCTAGCAGTGTCGTCAAAGGGACGATGGGATTTATGCCACCTGAACAGTTATTTAATCGACAACTCAGCACCGCCTCTGACTTGTATGGCTTAGGTGTCACCTTAATTTGTTTACTAACCGGGACAAAATCGGCTGATATCGGCAATTTAATGGATGCCAATTATCACATTCATTTCCAGCATCTAGTGCCGCCGATGCAACGAGGATGGTTGAATTGGTTAGAAAAAATGGTTGCTCCCCAAGTGGCTGACCGTTATCAGAATGCAGCGGATGCGTTAGCCGCACTCAGACCGATTAATGTTAACAGTTTACCCAAAGTTAGACTCAGCGGAAATACATTAAATTTTGCAGCGTTTCAGTATGGAGAAAAACTGACACAAACGATTAGCGTGACTAATCTAATTCCTGATACAGTATTGGCAGGCAGGTGGGAAGTTGACCCCCATTTTCGTGATCCCCCTCATACTCCTTATGATCACCCATGGATATCATTTACACCGCAGAAATTTGAGTCGAATCAAATTGATTGTGAAATTACAGTAGATACGAGCAAGTTGTGTGCAGGAGCCACTTATCTACGCCAGATTTTATTACGCAGCAATTCTTCGCCCAAAACCCATGCTCTCACCCTTCAAGTTCAGACAGCATCGCTGCCTAAACTGCCAAAACTGGCTGGCTTAGTTCTATTAGGATTAAGCGTTTTATTCTGGATGCCAATTGTACTCGTTTGGCTGGCTTATGTTCCAGAAACTCCCCTGCCTTGGTACATCGCTGTCACTCTTTTAATTTTGCTTTTCATCTGGTTTCTAGCTATAGATGTTCTCATAACTGCAATAACATCAGGTAAAAAGATAAATCAGATGAATCATTTTTTGGCTGTCACTGTAACTGTGGTGGTGTCTATATTTTTGGATATGTTTTTAGTGGCGCTGCCTTCTTTATCCGTTATAGGTTCAGAATTCATAAGAGAGATAGAATGGTTTCTCCCAGTTATCGTAATTGGAATAGTATTTTTTTTGCTAACTTTACCGAGATTTACCATTGCAAAAGAGATAAAATCTACCGAATCTTTGTATTTTCTATTGTTTTTAGTTACCGTTTTATTATCAGCTACATCTATTGGCTTATTGCCAGAATTAGTAATTGTTTTTATGCCAACGCTAGGTGTACTAATGTTTTTGTTAGTGTCTAAGTTAGTGTGTGCAGTAATCTGGAAATTGGTAAGGGCGATATTCAGACATCAAAGTCAAAGAGGCTTTGACCAAAAAGATACTGCCGCTGCTATTCTGCTCAGTGGTGGACTGGGAATTAGTCTGGCATCTGGAGTTATCGGAATTTCAACTTTTTTATCTCAATTTGGGCAGCCTTACTTTGAACAATTTGAACAAATTTTTGTCTTAGTTGTCACGATTGCTCCTGTTGCCATTAGTGGCTATCTCCTGAGACAACTCATTTTTCACCAAATTCGCCTTATGAGAATCCTTAAAAAATATCGCGCCGCTGAACCCCATCTAATTAAACCATAATTCAATTAGCACCGTTTCTTTCTTATTGGTCATTACTCAACTAACAAGTCAATAAAAAAGGCTCTTCTAGACTAGCTATGATAAATTACTACAAAATAACCTCCATAATTTTTGCTACGCAAGAATCATGGAGATTCAAAAAAGCAATTCTAATAAAACAAGATTTTTATTCTGTTATATCCTTTGCTCTTGAAGGGTTTAAGCTCATTTAAATTGCTAATTTGCCATAACCAGTCTAAGAGAGCCATAAAAAATATGAATTTATTTCCTGATTTTTCCAATTACGGCTATCAAGTTGTCCGCGAACTCGGACATAATCGCGCCGGAGGTCGAGTTACTTACCTTGCCACTGAAATCAACACGGGTCGTTCTGTCGTAGTCAAACAATTTCAGTTTGCTCACACCAGCGTTAGTTGGTCAGACTATCAGGCGTATGAGCAAGAAATTCAAGTCTTGCGCTCCCTCAACCATCCTCGTATTCCTCGTTATCTGGATTCCTTTCAAACATCAGTAGGTTTCTGCATGGTGCAGGAATACAAGGATGCGCCTTCATTGGCAACCCAGCGAACGTGGAAACCGCAACAAGTTAAACAGATTGCCATCTTAGTTCTGGAAATTATCCAATACTTGCAATCACAAATCCCCCCAGTCATTCACCGAGATTTGAAACCGGAAAATATCTTAGTGGATGAGCAAATGAATGTTTATCTAGTGGACTTTGGTTTTGCCCGGACTGGCGGCGGCGAAGTGGCTGTAAGCAGTGTAGTCAAAGGAACATTAGGATTTATGCCGCCTGAACAAATGTTTAACCGCCAGCTTACTGTTGCTTCTGACTTGTATAGTCTCGGTGCAACACTAATTTGTTTGCTCACTGATACCGCTTCTACAGAAGTTTGCAGCTTGATGGATGAAGCCAGTCGGGTTAATTTTAAACAGCGAGTTCCTTACCTCAGTCAAGATTTTATCAATTGGCTGCAAAAAATGGTAGAACCCAATTTTAAAGACCGTTATCCCTCAGCTAAGGTGGCTTTAGATGCTCTTGTCCCTCTAGATGTACTGCACCCAATTAAAATTCCTAAACTTGTCTGGAGGGCAGGTTTAGTGGGTGCTAGTGTTGCCATATTGCTGCCAATTCTCATCAACGTCATGCTACCCAAATTCGCTTTCCATACTAGCCTGCAAGTGACCACAGAACCCAACTCAAACGAAAATTTCAAACGTCTCTCAATCACTGCTAAACGGATTTATTTTTCAGTGAGTTTAGGAAATCTGCAAGAATTAGAATACAATAGCAGTTGTCAGATGTTTAACCAGGAAGGCAGATTGGTTGCGATGGGACAATCAAGACTCAAAGCCTCATCAGAGGGATTGAAGGCTTGGTGCTGGTACGATTTTAAAGACGCTGACCAACCGGGAAATTGGACATTTAAATTTTCTATTGATGGTCAAACCGTAGCGCAAAGAGGTTTAGTTGTTTTACCTTAAGTGGAGTGGCACTGAAAATTTGCATTATGATATGAGATCGCCAAAACCATTGCTTGATATACCGTAGGGTGGGTAGTATCCACCATTTTAGCTGTGCCACGCCACTACTGTATATTAAGCTGAAGTTCCCCTTTGAAAAATCGCTACATCGTATGCGTATCCATGCTTATGGCGATTTAAATTTGGGCTTCACTCGCTGGGAGGACAGTGTATTTTACCGTTAGTGAGTGTGGGGAGAGTGGTAGGAAGTGCATTATAATTAACAGCACACACCGTAGCCAAGGTTGTCATTTTATCAGTTCCTTCAACTTGGCTAGTAAATACTGCACCAAGATAATGTTTAAGTTCGGGATGTTGAGTTTGAGCAATGGCAATAACGCTCTGCTGAAAAATTTGCGTTGAATTACTGGCTGTATTCAAAGCTTGAACAGGTAGCATTGGTGATAAAGTTTGGTAGTAATACGGTTCTGTTTCTGTGGTGATTTTGACATCCAATTCAGCAATTGAATTGGCAAAATAACCTGATTTGAGATAATAAGATTGCTGCGCTCGATTGATTTTTTCAATAGTCGTTTTTGCTTTTGCCTGATAATAAGCTTGCAGCGGTTGCTCAGTTGTGTCAATATTGATTTTTGCTTCTTTCTGTTGGGGAAGGCTACAGAACAAAAACCAACCATTACATTGGAAGTTGTAATTGGGCAACATCAAGGCGGTTATCACGCAACTGTAAAGAAAAATTCGCACCAGCCACCCCGACATGGTAAAACCATGCTTTTGATTAAAAGCTGTTGGGGATGGTGAATTTTTAGTCATTTTTCCCTACCCTCCTGTGGCTAATACCTAAACCTGTAATATAGCAACCGCCACAATGGTTAGGACACTAAACGTGCATCGACACAATAAGCGGCATTCATCTGATGTCCTAATGATCCTGGCGACTGCTATAGTTATAGCGCTTCGCGCTGGTCTAGTTACACTTTGTTTGTACGAACATCTCATCTGGACTCAGCTTCAGGTACGGGAGTTGTAAATACACGCCTAGCGATTTGCTATAGCGCTCACCGTCTCAAAATAAGGAGGGCGACGCGACTAATCGCGAAAACTTTCACGGTGAGGTAGTGCGAGAGTTGTTAAGCCAAAGTCATTACCCAGTAAGAGTCAGATGGTGAAAGTCAATCCGCGTGCGATCGCGAAAAAAAGCGGGTCTTCCGGACAAGCGTGTGCTCAACTATCAGTTTTAATAAGCCAAACACCTTACCACACAAGAGCTGTAGCTTTTAACTGCCTCAAAAGTTTCTTGAAATCCAGTCTTCTATCGCTTGACCGGGTGGTAGACTGGTCAGATAGAGTCGGGCAGTGTAGTGACTAATTTCTAATGCCGCCGGTCCGATCGCCCGTTGTGGGTTACGAAAGGATTCCCTGGTATCATAGTCTACAATCATCCGGCTGACGCGATCGCTCTTGCTCCCAATAATTGCCTGCTCACGACTCACGTCACGACTAGCCACCCCGTAAGGGGTTTGTGGACGATTTTATCTGAGGTGATCATCCCCGGTGCTGTACTCTGGGCTAATCCTGATTTCGATAACAGGTTAGCGGTGATCAATCCACTACTGGTTAAGGCTGAGGTAACCAGAAAGCGGCAACGGTTGATTAGCTGATTTTTCCGTGCCATAGATAAAAATGATGCCCCAAATGTAAACAGTAGAGCAAATAATTCAATTAAACCTCAGCGTTGATGACTAGACAAAACAGACAAAAGTCTTTGGTCATCAGAGGTTCAGCTTGTTTGCGCCGTTGGTAAATTTACGCTTGAATGTCCTGATGTTAAGCGCTTTTTTGTTAGAGAGTGAGTATCGCCTCTATAATTAACATGGTAGGCATCTGGCTCCCCGGAGTCAGGTGAGCTGACTCTAACGTGCAGTGTTTCCAGAAACGTGTCGGGTAAGCCAGAGTTAAAAGACCTCAAGCTGATCGAACGACAGTTATCGGTCAAGGTTATTTTTGAAAAGAAACAAGAATAGCTGATTCGTCGGTAAACTTCCTGTCGGTGAATTAGCGACTATCTTGGAAAAAATAAACAATGAACTCAGGTTCGATTGCCAGATAAAGAATAAGACAAGTTAGTGGGGTGCTGTTTTCAATGCGATAGTTAATTAGACTTGTCTAAAAATTAGTCAAACACCCTTTGAATCGTGGGTTGACGTGTAATTTCTGGACGTGTCTAGTGATGAAGAAAAATTCAACAGGGGCGCTGACAAAAACGATGGTGTCGGGTTCTCAAGACGCTTGGGACAATAAACCTCTAGGCGGACGCTATCACGTTATCGAAAAGCTAGGGGTCGGAGGGTTTGGTCAAACCTTCTTGGCGCGGGATATGCATTTGCCCGGTCATCCCCAATGCGTGGTTAAAAAATTAAAACCTCAAGTGAGCGATGATGATGAGGAGGGGCTGCAAACGGCGAGACGCCTCTTCCAAACGGAAGCTCAAGTCCTCTATCGACTGGGTAATCATGAGCAGATTCCCCGGCTTTTGGCTCATTTTGAGGAAAATCACGAATTTTATCTGGCTCAGGAATATATTCAAGGACAACCCTTGAGTAAAGAGATAGACTCTCATCTGACGTGGGCACAGGAAAAAGTGCTATCCCTCCTGCAAGATATGTTGCAGGTACTAGCATTTGTCCATCAACAAAATGTGATCCACCGGGATATCAAGCCAGCCAATTTGATTCGCCGCGCTGAGGATGGCAGAATTGTGCTGATTGATTTTGGTGCGGTTAAACAGGTTAGATGTGAGTCGCTGAATCCGGAAACGGGGTTGACCAATGTGACGATTTCTATCGGCACTAAGGGATATATGCCCAATGAACAACTGGCAGGAAAACCTCGCTATAGTAGTGATGTTTATGCGGTGGGAATTATTGGGATTCAATTATTAACGGGAATTCATCCCAAACATATTAAAGAAGACTCCGATACGGGTGAACTCAACTGGCGCAAATATGCCAAGCAGATTAGTCCAGAATTTGGGGAAATTTTGGATAAGATGGTGCGCTATGATTTTCGCGATCGCTATGCAACCGCAGAAGAAACCCTGTTAGCATTCCAGAGTTTACCCGCGCCATTATTGGAGTCGGCGTCACCCCCCCAACCGTTAGTCCCTGAGTGTGAATTGCCGCCCCTGGTTGATCCCCAAGCGCCGACGGATCAGGAGAGTCAAAATTTAGCCGCTGATTCCGCCGAGACTCAGGCTTGGGAGGCGACACCAACTGAATCAACGCTGATTGAAGTCGAGGAGTCGAATAGCGAATCATCTTCGAGTCAAACCCAAGACACCGGACGCACCCAAACCTCTCAACCCCATTTGGGACGAAATGATGCTACCGTATCCCTGAGCCAACCCCAGGACTTGGAACCAACCGCAACGGTGTCAACAACCAGTAGAAGCCACGGATTTCGGCAATGGTTGATGCAGCCCTGGACAATTGCCACGATTGCGATCGCGGTTAGTTCTATGGTTACCGTCACCCTGATTCTACTCCCCTCTCAATTGAATCATCAGTCTCAAATTGAGGATGTCCCCGCTGAAAGCCCCAGCCCAACTCCCACCCCCACTCCTTCTCCCTCCCCAACCCCCGAACCCACGGCTGAATCCTTGCTCGCCGAAGCCGAAGATTTAAGACAAGCCGGAGAATACGAGAAAGCGATCCTAGTTTATGATCAGGCGATCGAACTGCAATCCGACTTAGCGCCTGCCTATTGGGGACGGTGCTACAGTCTCAACCAACTGGGACAACCTGAACAAGCCCTAGTCGCCTGTAATGACGCCCTTGCCTACAAATCCGATTATGCCGACGCCTTAGTCAGCAAAGCCGATGCCTTACGCCAACAAAACCAGATCATAGACGCCCTCCAACTGTATGGACGGGTAACGAAATACTATCCCGATTATGCCCGAGGGTGGATTCGCTATGGCATCGCCCTGCAAGGGGTGGGACGTTCCGCTGAGGCGGTTCAAGCGTTAGATAAAGCGATTGAACTGGATCGGAACTCCGCCGATGCTTGGGCAACTCGCGGTGAGGCGCTAATGGCGTTAGGGCGCACCACGGAAGCGATTCCGTCTCTGGATAAAGCCCTGCAACTGGAACCGGATCATGAAAAAGCTGCTAACCTGCGTGAAAAGGCGAGGGAAAGACTAGGGCGTTAGGGTAGTAAGGGATGGGGAAACCATGTAGAGACGTGCCATGGCACGTCTGGGAGTCAGATGTAGGGGCGGGTTTAGGGATAACATGAATTGACCAACCTCAAACTGCACAACAAAACCCGCCCTAATCCCAACCTAGATGTAGGGGCAGATTTAGGGATAACATGAATAGACTCATCTTAAAGGGGACAACAAAATCCACCTACTGATCAGACTGACAGCGCAGCAGATAGAGTTGAGCAACGGTATCGGTTGGATTAATCTTCACCACTTCAGCAAAGTGTTGAGCGGCTTGTTGTATTTGTTGCTGATAGTACAAAAACACTCCCTGTTCAAACATTGTCTTCGTCATTAACTTACTCTGTTTGATCTGAGGCTCATCGCTGTCAAAGACTTCAAAAACTGCCACAGCTTTTGATTTTCCCTTGACTTTTACCTGCTCAATAAAACGAATATGATACTCGGTGGGGTTTTGTAAACGTGCAAATGTGTAATGGGTCATTAACAGGCATACGCCATACTTTTTGGTTAGATTTTCCAGCCGAGAGGCTAAATTTACATGATCACTAATGACAGTAGTATCCATGCGGTATCGTCCGCCAACGGTTCCCAGCATTAAAGAACCTGTGTTAATGCCGATGCCAATTTCCAGGGGTAGATATCCCGAATTCACCCGATTTTGATTATACTTAGCTAACCGTTGTAACATAGAAATTCCAGCGCGGAGGGCATCATCGGCACTGCCACTAAATAACGCCATAATCCCATCCCCCATGTATTTATCAATAAATCCCTGATGCTCAATAATCGCGGGTTCCATCTGGGAGAGATAAGCGTTAATAAACTTAAAATTATCCTCAGGCGTCATCGTTTCAGACAGGGTAGTAAAGTCGCGGATATCGGAAAATAAAACCGACATCTCCTGTTCTACTTCATCGCCTAATTGGATATCAATAATACTGTCTTTCTCTAAAAGCTGGAGAAATTGACGGGGGACAAAGCGGGATAAGGCTTCGTTGAGTTGAATCAGTTCCGCTTCAACTTTTTGGCGCAAGTGCAGTTCCCGATAGACATCGCTAATATCTCGACCTTCAACAATTAGATATTCAACAATACCGCTGTCATTAAAAATTGGCTTCATTGAAAAATCAATCGTCGCAGTACGTTTGTCAGCGCCCAAGATATCGATTTCATAGCGGATAAATTCACCGCCAACCGCTTTTTCAAACGACACTTTAACCTGAGCTTGGGTATCGGGAGAAACTGTCCACCAGTAACAGTCCCAGAATGGCTTGCCCACCACGTCTTCTAACTGCAATCCGCTAAAATCTAAGGCGGTTTGGTTGGTTTCTAAGAGAATACCCTCAACCGAGAGCATTCCAGTAAACTGAAAGGTATGATTGAAAATTGCCCGAAATTTGCGTTCACTAGCACTGAGTAACTTAACCGATTCAGCTAACTCCTGATTCAAACGCTGGAGTTCGATATTTTTTTGAGCGAGTTGTTTATCTTGAAGATAACTATTTACGGCTTCTACAACTGTTAATCTTAGGTCTTCCGTTTCCCAAGGTTTAGCAATATAACGATATAATTTTGCATACTTAATTGCCCGTCCCACTGCTTCCAGATCCGCTTGTCCAGTCAGCATAATCTTGAGGGTTTTGGGAGAAATGACATGAACGTGCTTTAACAGCTCATCTCCCTTCATATCTGGCATAATATGGTCGGAAATAATTAAAGGAACTTCATAACCATCCTCTAACAATTCTTCAATTAACTCTAAGGCTTCTTCTCCACCTTCAGCAATTTCAATCAGATACTCGTTACTTATCGCCTCTTGAAGTTCTGTCCTGAGGCTTTTGAGTATATTGGCTTCATCATCAACACAGATAATGACTGGTTTTTTGTTTATCATTGGTCATTAATTGTTTGTTATTGGTCATACTCGCTTTCATCTAGAAGCAAGCTATGTCCTTTTTCCTTGGTAAGGGGTTGAGGACTATTTACAAAAACTAATACAATATTATTGGCTTTTGTCCGACTACTTAGTTGACTATTATAGGGTTAATATTCTAGTATAAGCGTGCTTGGCAAAAAATATATTTATCGTTATAAACAGATAAACTAATGGGATTTCATGTCTAACCTTATTTCTATAGAGAATTCAGTCTTACCGCTAGAATTCAAGAGGAATAAAAACACTAAATTTCGTTCGACCAGGTTGACTTTCTACAGTTATGTTACCCAAATGTTTTTCAATGATTTTTTTGACAATATCCAGTCCTAAGCCACTCCCTTCTCCAGCCGGTTTAGTTGTGAAAAATGGCTCAAATATTTTCCCTTGGATTTCTTCGGGTATGCCACAACCACTATCGATAATGCTAATCTTCACTTGCTGGTTCTCTGGCGTGACATCAATCGTTAAGGAACCCCGGTTATCCATCGCTTGTAAGGCATTATGGATTAGATTTATCCACACCTGATTTAGTTCATCGGGATAACAGGATACAGGTGGAATTTCGGTGTAGTTTCGGATCACTTTAACTCCTTGTTTGAGTTGATTTTGATAGAGGGTTAAAACTGTTTCAATTCCCTCAGTAATATTGACTGTTATCTTTTCTCCAGACTGGTCATAACGAGAATAGGTTTTCAGCGCAAATACTACTTTCGCGGCTCGTTCTGTGGAGGTATTAATGGTAGCGGTACCTCGTTTGAGTTCGGAAAGTTTATAGGCGAGTTCTAAGATTTGCAAACTGTCCGGTCTTTTTAGCAGAGGGATAAAGGGTTCAATCTCGTCAGAAATCCCCATAATCACCAGCCTCTCGGCAATACTATCGGCATCAGCAATATCCAAGTTTTCCAGTTCCCGTCTTAAGGCTCTCTTAAATTTCCGCTCTTCTTTCGTAGAGAAAATTGATTGGTGTTGTAGTGAGCGTTGTAGTAAAGCCAGGAAAATAGCTGAGTCTTCTGTAGAGAGGGATTGAAACAGTGTGGGTAAGTGATTTAAGGTTTGGTCTAGGAATTTGGCAAAAGTTCCGGCAGAGGAACGAATAGCTCCTAGAGGCGTATTAATTTCATGGGCAACGCCTGCAATGAGTTGACCCAAAGCTGACATTTTTTCTTTTTGAATGAGTTCATCTTGAGTTGTTTTGAGTTCTTCGAGGGCTTGGGCGAGTTCCTGGGTTCGTTCAGCAACCTGAGTTTCTAATGTGCGATTGTAGTCCGCTAAAAGCTTCTCGGCTTCTTTGCGTTTGGTAATGTCTTGAAAAGCAGCAATCGCATAAATAATTTTACCCTGTTCATCGAAGATAGGTGTTGTGGAAACTTCTAAGGGAAGGATTTTATCGGGTTGATGTATTTCTAAATCATCAAGATAAACCGTTTTTCCTTGTAACGCATTAACAATAGGCAAAGATTCTATCGGGTAAAGTTTATTGGTATTGGCTTTATAAATTTTATACGCTTGACTGAGTTCCTCTTTTTTAGCTTCTAAATGAGAAGTAATCCCTAATAATTTTCGTCCAGTCTGGTTCAAATAGCAGATCTGACCATTAGTTTCATGAACAGTAACACCTACAGGTATAGCTTCTAGGAATTGTCTTAACCGATTTTCGTTTTCTTCTAAGGTTTGAAAATAGATTTGTAATTGAGAAGCCATTTTATTAAAAGAACGTGCCAATTGTCCGAGTTCATCTTCTCGGTTAACGGTGACAGTTTTGTCAAATTCTCCTTGAGCAATTTTTTGGGAAATTTGGTTAAGTTCGATGATCGGTTTTGTTACCCAAAGTGTGGAGATAAATCCAATCACTGTTGCCACTATTAAGGCTAATATACAAAGGAAAATCGTTTGACGTTTGCTCGCATTGATTTCTTTTAAGAAATCAGACTCAGCGACAACGACTACAACAAACCAGTTCAATCCAAATTTATCTCTATAAGGACTGACTTGTAGGAAATATTTTTGATTGTCAATCACTATAGCTTTAACAATTAAACCATTGATGGTGTTATTGCCATTTAATAAATTATTGGAAATATATAAAGCCGTTTTTCGAGTTATTGCATCTTGACTATGAATAGCCAACACTCTTTCTAATTGGTCTTGGTCAGCTTTTGCCAACTCTTCTAAAGTAGAGGTAGCAACCAAATACCCTGATTCATCAACAATAAAACTTTGACCAGTCTGTCCAATTTTTAATTGTTGTAAAAAGTCACTAATAGCCGTCAAATAAAAACTACTATTAATAACGCCTTGAAGATTACCCTGAGCATCATAAACGGGTTGTACGGCTGCTAAGGTTAAACCTTTTGTATCTAATTGAGGGAAAATATCACTCCAAACTTCTGTTTTTGCTTCTACTGGTTTTGTATACCAAGGTCTAATCGTTGGATTATAATCTTTACTAATATTGATAGGCTTGATATATTTTCCTGTTTTAGTCACCTCATAAGTGTGTAAATTATAATTAGTGGCAGTATTTGATTTCATAACCACTAATTGTTCATTAGCCCGTAATTCCACTCCAATAAAGTCCTTGGATTGACTACCAAATACTATGCTGGTAACATTATCAAAAATTTGCAATTGCTGCAAAAAATATCGCTCTATTTTCTGAGTGTTTTCTAAATCAAAAGCTTGTAAATTTAACAAGGTTTTATTGGCTTGATTTATTTTATGAGGCAAGGTCAAGTGATTTGAGATATTGTCTTTAATATGATCATTGCTTTTTTCTATTAATTGATTAGCTAAATTGTTAACTGATTTTTGTCCATTTTTAAAAGACAAATAACCAACCAATCCTACTGCACCAATAATTTGGAGTACAAAGGGTACAATAAGAACTATCCGTAAAGGGAGTTTATTAATAATAGAACCATAGCTCATAGCTCATTTTTCGCTGGTTAATTTTATCCTGACAATCTTGTTACTAAAGTTGGGCTAAACCTGATTTGAGAATTTCTATTAATTCAGGTTCAGACCAAGGTTTAAATAAGCAGCAATGGAGGTTTGCTTCTTCTTTTGCTCGTTGAATGGCTGCTTCATCAGCTTGACCCGTGAGCATAATTTTAATGACCTTAGGAAATTGCTGATGCACTTTGATCAGAAACTCATCTCCCTTCATCCCAGGCATTAACCAATCCGAGACAATAAGAATAATTGGCATTTCATCCTCAATGAGTTCATCAATTACTTCTAAAGCCTCATCAGCATCTTCCGCCACTTCATAAGCGTAGGCATTGCCAAATGCCTCCATGAGTTGCGTTCTTAGACTCTGCAAAATGTCTTTTTCGTCGTCAACACATAAAATAATGGGTTTAGCCATTTGTCATTCGTCCTTAGTTATTGGTCATTAGTTCTTAGTATCAGTCGTAGGTTACTGCTAAGACTGAATTGGCAGAAAAACATTGAATGTTGTCCGACCAAGCTGGCTTTCTACAGTCATGTGACCAGAATGTTTGTCAATGATTTTTTTTACAATATCCAATCCCAATCCGCTGCCTTCTCCAGCCGGTTTAGTGGTAAAAAATGGTTCAAATATTTTCGATTTAATTTCTTCGGGTATCCCAGAGCCACTATCGGTAATACTAATTTTAGCCTCCTGGCTCACTTGAGTAACATCAATCGTTAACGTGCCTCGGTTATCCATCGCTTGTAAGGCATTATGGATAAGATTTGTCCACACCTGATTTAGTTCATCGGCATAACAGGATACGGGAGGAATGTCGGTATAGTTTCGGATTACTTTAACTCCTTGTTTTAGTTGATTGTGATAGAGGGTTAAAACCGTTTCAATCCCATCAGTCAGATTTACTATTATCTTTTCTTCCGCTTGATCATAGCGGGAATAGGTTTTCAAAGCAAACACTACTTTCGATGCTCGATCTGTGGAAGTATTAATCGTAGCTGTGCCTCGTTTAAGTTCAGACAGTTTATAGGCAATTTCTAAGATTTGAAAACTATCCGATCTTTGTAACAAGGGTATCAAGCTGGCAATTTCATCCGTAATTCCCATGATCACTAGCCTCTCGGCAATGATATCAGCATCATGAATGTCTGAGTTTTCCAGTTCGCGTCTTAAGGCTCTTTTAAATTTACGCTCTTCTTTCGTGGAAAATGTTGATTGGTGTTGCAGTGAGCGTTGGAGTAAGGCTAAGAAACTGGCTGAGTCTTCTGTTGAGAGGGATTGAAACAGTGTAGGTAACTGTTCTAAGGTTTGGTCTAGGAATTTGGCAATATTTCCGGCAGAGGAGCGAATGGCTCCTAGGGGGGTGTTGATTTCATGGGCAATCCCTGCAATTAACTGTCCCAAAGCTGCCATTTTTTCTTTTTGTATCAGTTCATCTTGGATGGTTTTAACTTCTTCAAGTGCTTGGGCGAGTGCTTGGGTGCGTTCGGTGACTTTTTGTTCAAGGCTGTTGTAGAGTTTAGCATTATCAATGGCGATCGCAGCTTGCCCGGATAAGAGTTGTATGACTTCTAATCTATCAGGAGTAAAAGCGCCTGTGGTGAGATTATTTTCCAGATACACAATACCACTGAGTTGACCTTGATTGATTAGTGGCGCACATAAAATGGATTTGGTTTGATTCACTTTTATATACGGGTCATTAGTAAATTTTCCCTGTTGTGCAGCTTCCTTCTCAACAATAGTTTCTTTAGTACGGGTGACATAGTGAATAATAGATGTGGGTAAATGTTTCTCAATAGGAATAGACGGTAAAACTGTAACGTTGCCAGAATCCACATTGCCAGACGCTTCAATTACCCATTCTCCTGTTTTATTTAAAAGAATAAATCCGGTTTGCGCCCCAGCATTTTCAATAATAACTTTCATTAAGTTGCTGAGTAATTTATCTAGCATAGTTTTGCCGGAAATGGCGGGTGATGCTTTCATGACGTTGGCTAAATCTAAGGATGTGTGGGGCTGAATTTATTATCCTGATAGTGACATAAAGATCACAGATTTGCACCTATAAAACCTGTGATGCTTTAGATAAGTGGGGTTGCAGCTATAAAGAGAGTTAGCAAAATCTTGTGACTCAGATTACTGTCACTGGCGCAATCGTGATGTTCATCGACACCCTGTCAAAATTCACGTTGCTGCCGATATGTCCCTGACGTTTTATTGGGTATTATATAAAATTTCAACATTATTTTACTCTGATTATAACGATAATTTAAAAAACTAATAGTAATACAACAATATTACTCTGAAATACAGGGCTTGCTGTTAGGCTAACCTTGAACCTCAGACTCCGCACGTTAAATCGTAGTAAGCTGTCATGCCTTTAAATTGGGTATTAGTAGCGAGCAAGATGCAAAGCCTGCGGCATGGCTTCGCTAAACGCACTACAAGGATTTCGCCATTATTGATATTAAGGTTTAAATGCCGAACAGCTTATGCCAAGTCGTACCCAAATTCTGGGTAGCTCGGTGAACGTTTTACCTATATAGCACGACGGGATACGGAAAGGACATCAGTTACAGCGTTTTCAGACTCGATGTGATACACCCAAACAATAGCAGCACAGAGCTGTCCTAGAGTTGCTGTACTACACCGTGTTAGAAAGTGCTGTAGTCCAAGAGGGAATAGGGAACAGTACAGAATGTCCACGCCCTGTCTTAGTACTACTATATTTCAGTGTTTGTGTTCGCCAAGCTACCCGATCGCCGTAATCATTACACATTAAATCGTGAATGGCAAAATAAGGGGAGCCTTCTTTGGTTAGACTAGGGTGTGGATTGGGATGTCTCAGAGGCTTGAATCTCCTGTGCTACGGTGACTAACACCGCATCATGAATCGCCCCGTTACTGGCAATAATCCCCTGATTGTTGAACAGCTTAGTTCCACAGGCAAAGTCTAAGGGTTTACCATACATATCGGTGACTCGTCCCCCAGCTTCTTCCAAGATAACCACACCAGCCGCATGATCCCATATATTTTGCCGTTTTGAGGACTCCAGGGGAAACGGTAAGCGGATGTAGAGATCGGCTTCACCTCGTGCAATAATGCCGTATTTGACCATGGAATCAATCTGGAGGGAGGGGGTTGTAAAACCTAGGGATTGAGTGATAGCCACTTCCAATTCGGGGTTCCCATGAGACGATTCTACACTTTTGACTAATCGAAGCGACTCAATGCGATCGCATTCATTGACACGGATCGTCTGAGGTTGACCTCCGGCGAGGGGGATTAGGGTTGTCCCTTGTCCTTTTACACCGACAAACAGAACGCCGCGATCGCCATCCGGTTGATGGGGATGAATGGGAAGCGCCGGACATCCTAACACCCCCAGTTTCACCTCACCGTCTTCAATTAAGGCTAAGGCGATCGCATAATTGTCACCCCGAACATAGCCTTTTGTCCCATCAATCGGATCAAGCGTCCAATAGCGATCTGCGACTTGACCCGTACCCCGATCAATCCAGGTGATAATGGTTTCCGGTGTCGCCTCAGCAATCTGAGACTTAACATAATGCGTCACCCCTGTCAACTGTTGGGTCATCGCTGGTTGTCGCAACAAGCTAGAGTTTTCCTCTCCCACGATGGAATCACCGGGAAACGCCTCGGCTAATACCCGACATATAACCGCTTGTGTGCCAAAATCAGCCACAGTCACCGGAGAGCGATCGGGTTTGGTTAGGGTTAAGGAACCCTCTTCCTGACGCACTTGTTCACATAATTGAGCCGCAGCCGTTACAGCTTGGATGGCAACCTGTTTTTCTCGCTGGTAGGACATGGTTTATGCTGAGATCCTATCTTGACCCCGTTAGTATAGAGGTTGTTCGCTCTAAATAGGTTAAGGAGAATGTCGCTGACCTTAAGAAGAATGTCACTGACTTAAGCGTTTGTAGTGAGCGATGCGAGCGCTTGAGGCACTAAAGTGCCGACTACGAACTCATATTATTTCAGGGCTATTCACCTTAAGAAGCCTGCCAATAAATTTCTTATCTTGGAGCTAAAGCAAGCATCGAGCTTACTAAGTAAGCCTTTGACCCCGTTAAAACGGGTTTAAGCTTTTAGCCCCAACTTTAGTTGAGGGCTTTAGTTGAGGGCTTAAATTGTCTCTGATTGTTCCATTCCCTGAGCATCTTGACTAGAACTATCAGAATCAGCATCGGTATTAGCAGCGATCGCCAAAGTATTCTGGGATTTTTTTTCGTTCAAAGGATTGGAGAAAAAATCTCCCGTCTGAGGCGGTAACGTGGGGTCAAGTACAATTTCCGCTAAACTTTTCACCACACCCGTCACCGGAATCGCCAGAATGACGCCCAAGATTCCGCCAATTTTAGCCCCCAATAACAGAGACGTTAGAATGATCACGGGCGATAAACCTGTTAAGTTGCCCATAATTCGGGGAGCAATTAAATTATCTTTGATCTGTTGCAAGGCGACAGATACTCCCAAGACTTCCAAGGCTAGCCACCAATCAATAAAGGCGACAACAATGACTACGGTAGCAATTCCCAGAGTGGCACCAACAAAGGGAATAATCTCCATAAAGCCGATAAAAACAGCAAACAGCAGAAAAAACGGCACTTGTAATAAACGGAAGCCCAAGGTTAATGTTGTTGCCATAAATAACCCCAGTAAGAGTTGACCCGATACAAACCGCTGAAGATTTCGTCGCAGTGCTTGAGTTAATCCATAACGGATTTTGGCAGAGACAATACTGGTAATACCGCGCCATAGTCGTTCACCATCAATAAGCATATAAAACGAAAGGACGAGGACTAAAATGAAGTCGATAAACCAGCTAAATGTCCCCACAACTAAGCCCAAACCAGTTGACGCGATCGCTTCGGCTTTAGCTTGAATACGTGCTAACATTTGAGACCCTAAAATTCGCACATCAAAGGGCAAATTATGTTCCACACTCCAGGCTTGAAAGTCCACCAATTGCTGTTGACCTTGTTCGAGTAATTCGGGGAACCGAGTCACTAATTGCCGTCCTTGATTAAATACGGGTGGTGCTAGGGTGAGGGCAATGAAGACAACAAAAACCGCCGCGACTAAATAAACCAAAATCGCCGCCACTGTTCGAGGTAAGAAGGGTCGCAGTACCCGAACGGCATAGTTGAGCAAAAATGCAATTAGAGATGCCGTGAGCAAAATACTAATGATTTCGCCCACATAACTCAACGCACTCAGCGTGACCCAACCTGTTACTAACACCAGCAACCATGTGATTAGAACTTTTTGAATGGGTGAAAATATAGAATTCATCGCAGTTTTCTGGTTAGCAAAACCTGGCATCCATTTTAAAGAGTTTAACGTCAGATGATAGAATTGCAAACGGGTACACATTTGTGGGTGTCATGACCCCAATACCTTAGTTCCAGTGGTTAGGAACTTAAGCGGGTCAACAAGACTTTCGGTTTCCCGCCAGCCGCGTTCTCTCCCTAAGGTGAATGTGGGATAGTTGACTATCATCACGTCGCCATTGAGTCAAATAAGACCCCAAGCTTAGGGTAGCAGGTTAGCGATCAACTTTCAGGTCTAACTGGAGTTCATAACTTTCCTGGTGCTTTATGAGAGATTTTCTCACCTCATGAGATTGTCAACGACTCTAGGTTGAGAGATAATTAAGTGAAGAAATGTGGGGAAGGTTTGCTCCATTTATAACTTAAGCAGGTCATGCTTAAGATGGATGATTTTAGGAGTAGATTGTGATGGACGTTTTAAAGCAAAATTATTGGGCGGCATAGAACCAAGTTTAATGATCTCGAAAATCGCGGTTATTTGCTCCAAGGGATAATTTATTTGTTACCCTAATCAATAGATGCAGTTGGATAGAGCGGCTTGACTATAGCGACTAGTACCCCTAGGCGGAAGTCAGGAGTCATGTATAGACGCAATATCTGGCGTCTGTCAAACTTCTGTTGTCATGCCTAGGTACAACTGATTTCAAGGGTTGGTAAAGTTACGCCATGCTGTGCTAAGGAACAAAAGAGTGCCATTGATACTGAATCGGCTTAAATCTCTAATGAGTTGAGGACTGAATTAAGTCTATGCTATAAATAGAGTCTTTGAAATCTTATTGGGTGGAGTAAATCGAGTAGAATGAAACAAGTGGGAACTCATCTGGTCGTTGACGCATGGGAAGCGCCTGAAGACCTTCTCAATGATCCTGAGGGAATTCGCCGCGCCTTAATTGATGCGATTTCTGTTGGAGAAGGCACTCTAATTGATTTATGTGTACACCAGTTTAGTCCCCACGGAGTCACGGCGACAGCGACATTGGCGGAGTCTCATATTGCCATCCATACCTGGCCCGAACATGGTTATTTTGCCGCTGATTTATTTTTTTGCGGGTGCGGTAAGCCAAAGGAAGCCATGAAACTGCTACAAACAGCGCTCCAAGCTAAGCAGGTACGAATGAGAGAAATTGTACGCGGTTTTGAGAATATGCCGGACATTCAGGAGCGAATTGAAGAGTCAGTCTATCAGATGGTGAGTTGATATCCTCCCCCACTAAGCCCTAATTAGGTATAGTGGGGGATTACGAGGTTAGGTAAAGTCACCCGGGAGAAAAAAACCATGTTCGAGACAATTATTGTGTTTGTCTTGGGTTTGACCCCCCCACTGCTTTCGATATGGGTGATGCATAGAGCAAAGGAACAAGCGCAAATCCGGTTAAGAAACTCGATTCAAGCATCAACAACGGCTAGGGTACTGCCAAGAAATCCATTACCGCCTGATCAGTATTATCTGGAAGGGGTTGGTTATTTAATTGGTGATATTACCTGTCGATTTAATGCTCGTTCGGCTTATATCCGCTGTGCGGTTAATCCGTTAGGTCCTTGTGATAACTGTTGCGATTACCAACCCAGGGAATCTTAAATCAATGTTTCTCTCGAAAGTAAGCGGTAGCCAATTGAGTGATGCCTTGAATTTCACTTAAATCAGGACTCTGAATTTGACTATCCATTCCTAGCCAGAGCAGATATTCAATATTACCCGCAGGACCCGTAATAGGTGACCAGGTTAAGCCTTGATAGACCCAACCTAAATTCTGGGCAGCTGGTAAAATTTGGGCGATCGCGCCAGCCTGATCCTTAGAATCGCGCACTACGCCCTTTTTGCCAACCCGTTCTCGTCCCACTTCAAACTGTGGCTTCACCAGTAACACCACCTCACGCGGCGCTTGTAGCAGGTTCCACAAGGCTTCTAGGATTTTTGTCAGGGAAATAAACGACACATCGACAACCCCTAAATCTGGATAAATCTCCTCCTTATCCTCCTCGTCTATTCCGAGGGGTTCTCCATATAAATCAGCAGGTTGTAAATAGCGTAAATTTGTGCGTTCCTTCAAAATCACCCGGTCATCATTTTGCAATGTCCACGCAACTTGTCCATACCCTACATCAACACCGTAAACCCGTTTTGCCCCCTTTTGCAGTAAGCAGTCGGTAAAGCCTCCCGTGGAAATACCGCCATCTAAGCAAATACGTCCGGCTACCGCTATACCAAATTCGTCTAAGGCTTTGACTAACTTTTCCCCACCTCTAGAAACATAAGGGGATTTTTGATTAATTTTAATCTCGGCGGTTGTCTCTATTTCAGTTCCCGGTTTATCAACAAGCTGCTGATTAACCCGCACTTCTCCCGCCAGAATCAGCCGTTGTGCCTGTTGTCGGGATTCGCATAAGTTAAGGTCTACTAATAAGGTATCTAGTCGTTGTTTCAAAGTAAGGGTTTGAGGCTTGTTAACATTTATTAGTATAGTGTAAAAGATTGATGTCCAGGTATAGCAGTGAACAGTTAACAGTTAACAGTTAGCAGTGAAAATACTTACTAAATCCGGTTTTATAGAATGGTGATATAACCGTTCCTCATTCCCCAGATCCAAAGCACTGGTCGCTTCGTCCAGAATAGCGTACTTGGGTTGGTTCAGCAGCAACCGGAAGTCAGTGCTCTGGGATACCTCATTGCATAAGTCCCTGACAGTGAGAGATACAACCCAGTATTAGATATCGATCTGCTGCTGTCAGGTGAGCTATGCATCCAACTAACGATCCTTCTGCTTATTCCACAACCCACTCTCCTTGTACCTCTGTTCCCCTTGATTTGTTCAAAAGTGGACAGTTGCTGGCGATTAAACCTGACTGTCGGGGAGGCTTAATTATCCAAAAACGGTTTTATGCTGATTTTGTCGGTCCCGGTGCTGCTGTGGGAAGTAGTTTTGATGTTGATTGTACGTCAGTGTATGCCATTGGGGCGGTTGAATTTTATGCACCTGCCACATACACTGAACGCCAGCAAGCGTTTCAGAAACGCCGGGAATATTGCGAAACGTTACAATCAATTGTGGTCAGACCTGCTCCCCTCGATCGCGCCACGACCATCTTGCATCAATTATCTCTCTGGTTGGATGCTAATCTGATTGCCGAAATTCCCTCGGCTTGGATTGCCGAGTTAGCCGGAGTGTTGACAAAGACTATAATGATTATTCGCCAACCACGTCCAACTAATCCGGCGGAAAGATTAAATATTCATTAAATTTCTCAGCCAGATTATTTAATTTAACCCAAAAGTATGAGGTAGATTGATCCATTCCAAGTGATCATGGCATCGTTACCGTAGTTTGGGAGTTTCGCAATGCCTGGATTTTCTGTAAGTTGTACCCTCTCCGAATTAATTTCTTTAATTTTTTGTGCTGTTGTTGGCACGGGAATAATATTTATGGGATACTTTTTGGCATTATCTGTCGTCTAAGGGAACAATCTCACCCATTCCGGTGGGATGGTGTTGTTCTCAAGGGTTAACTATGAGTCGTCGGTCAAGTTCTTATGCGGTTATCGTCACACTGACGGTTATAACTGTACTGTCTGTTATCGTAACCAATGTGCCGCGATCGCTCTCTGTATCCCCCAATCCTGGCAATGCTACTCTCATCGCCGCTACGCCGACTCAACCATGGCAAGATGCCAAGTTATTGCGTAATATTAAGGGACATGCAGACGCCGTAGGTGCGATCGCAATTAGCCAAGATGGACAATTCCTCGCCACGGGTAGTGATGATCAAACGATTAAATTCTGGAACCTAAATACAGGTCAACTATTGCGGACACTTTCTGGACATTCGGATCAAGTTACTGCTCTCGCCATTAGTCCAGATGGAGAAAAATTGGTGAGTGGAGGGGGTATTGAGGACGGTTCCATTAAACTCTGGAATCTGAAAACAGGGGAATTAATTAAGACTTTTCAGAAGAAAGAAGGGATGATTCCATCCCTGGCAATTAGTCCAGACGGACAAATTCTAGCTAGCGGAAGAAGAGGAGAGGGTTTAGGTTTTGTATCAGAAATTGCCCTCTGGAATTTAAAAACAGGCGAACAACTGCTTCAATTTGAGATTGAAAATTTAACCCTGTCTCTTGCGTTTAGTCCCAATGGAGAACTCCTTGCCAGTGGTTCTGAGGACGGTACCATTCATCTATGGAATTGGCAGAGTGGCGAAATCCTGCATATTCTCCAGCATCCTCAGTCTTTAAGGGCTTTGGCGTTTAATCAGGATGGAAAAGTTCTGGTGAGTGAGAGTTTTGCCGAAACCGTTAATGTTTGGAATCCCGAAACTGGGGAATTAGTTTCGACACCAGTGGAAAATCCTAAACCTGTGTTTGTCAATGCCTTGGCGCTGCATCCGTCGGGTAACATTTTAGCCAGTGCCTTAGGTCCTTATGGCAGATTAGGGTTATGGAATCTGGAATCTGGTGAGTTGATGACGATGTTGGAAGGGTTTTCGGGTTCGATTTTCTCCCTCGGCTTTAGTCATGATGGACAGATATTGGTGAGTGGAAGTAATGATGGCGCGATCGCGATTTGGGGAATAGGCGATCAGTAGGAGTTGGGTTCCAACATTCCTGAATCGTGCTAGTGCAAGAAGGCAGAAATAACTGAACAGCTAATATCTCCCCCCGCTTCCCCTGCTGCCTCTGCTCCCCCTGCTTCATCGTATCTACGAAGTTGCTCAAGTATTTTTGCCAAGCTGCACTAGCGATCGCACTCAAACAGCTTGGTTGATTTGGCGTGTATCGAATTATTATGATGGTAAAGACTTTAAGCAACGTGTTATGGCAATCAAATACCGAATCGAGCAAAATCATCCGCCTCGTTCTCCTAGAGAAAGCTTGCCTACCATGTACGATTTACCGAGTGAAAATCCGGAGGAACCTGGTTTGCCTGACGAATTTCATGATCTTCAACCCGAACTATTGCGCGTAACGTTTCATCCGGCTAACTACCCACCTGAGCAAATATTTTGCGGTAGTGATATGAACCTTTACTACGATGCGCGTCACCATTATTGGTATAAACGACCCGATTGGTTTGGTGTGGTGGGCGTATCAAGACTTTATGATCAGGAGGATTTACGGTTAAGTTATGTGATTTGGCAAGAAATGGTGCGTCCGACAGTGGTGGTGGAATTATTGTCACCGGGGACGGAAAAAGAAGATTTAGGTAGAAGTACACGCCTGAGTAGTGAACCCCCGACAAAATGGGAAGTCTACGAGCAAATTTTAAATGTCCCCTATTATGTGGTGTTTGACCGCTATACGGATCGATTAAGAGGGTTTGCACTTACGGCTGGTTTTTACCAAGAGTTGGAGTTAACCGAACCGAGGATTTGGATACCCCAATTGGAATTAGGTTTGGGATTGTGGTCGGGAGAGTACGAAGGGATTAATCGTCTATGGTTACGTTGGTACGATGCTGAAGGGAATTGGATTCTCACCCCAACTGAACGGGAAGCGATCGCCCAAGAACAACTGCAAGCTGAACGACAACGCGCTGAAGCCGAACGAGTGCGATCGCAGCGTCTTGAAGAACTGTTGCGTTCCCACGGGATCGATCCAAATAGTTGATGTGACATCCTCCCACACTAACCCTAAAAGGGTATAGTGTGGGCTTCCTTTGTCGTAGTCAAAAGGCTACGCTTGGGGCGTTTTATAGTGGGGAATATGCCCAGCCCCACTCTCTTGATATTGATCGCCGCGTTCCAATCTCTGTCTAGAATCAATCCACACAAACACTC
>NZ_JAVJNP010000026.1:0-6650 GCF_040217205.1 Coleofasciculus sp. A1-SPW-01
TTCCCAATCATCTTCATCGAAAAGAATCGGGGCTAAACATCGGCGCATATGCCATTCTACATAGTACGCCAACATACATAAGAATACATGAGCTTTGACTCTATCGCTGTTACGATGATAGATAGGACGTACCTTTAAATCTATAGTTTTATAGCTGCGGAAGGCTTGCTCAACTTTGGATAAACTCTTATAAGCTTTTACGGTATCTTCGGCGTTCAATGTTTCTTCGGGTACGGAACTTCTCACCACATATAAGCCATCCAATGTCGCTTCTTCCTCGATACTTTCTTGGTTTCTTTGGTAAGAGAAGCTATCGGGAGTGATTTGGATTTTGAAATGTTTAGCCACACCATACTTGTTGATGACTTCACCCACTTTTAGTCCAATTTCAGCTTCACCTTTTAAGGGACATCTTTGCCGCGATGTGGCGCTGACTATTTTATCTAATTTCTGCTCAGTGGCTTGTAATAACTCTTCGCGGTTTCTCTTTCTTTCTTCAGCTAAGAAGGGATTCCGACAGGCGACTAATCTCTCTCCAGGATAGTCTTCACAGGTAATTTCAGCTAAGTCTTTTTCATCAAATAGAGAGAGCTGAATGTACGACTGGTTAACCAGTTTGCGGATTTGGCTTGACCGCAGCGCGGTGATCCAATCTACTCCTGAGTTTTTCTGAAGGTCTTCTCGGATTCTAGCTTGTGTTATCATGCCCCTGTCCCCCACCCAGATTATTTTCTTTAATCCAAACCGTGAGCGGACTTTTTCTATTTGTTGGGTTAATGTACTGGGGTCGGCTGTATTCCCTTCAAATACTTCTACCGAAATCGGACATCCTTGGGCGTTACACAATAATCCAAATACGATTTGGAGTTTCCCTTTTTTCTTGTCTCTATTATATCCAAATTGTGCCAGAGGACAATTTTTTCCCTCAAAATAGGTTGAACTGACATCATAGAGAACTAATGTTCCTTCTACCAGATGGATAGACGCTAAGCTGTTTTCTATCTCCTCTTGCCGAGACAAGAGCCAGTCCATGGCTAAATAGAGTTCGTCTTCATCCGTCCCAGACAATCCCAATCGTTCTCCTAGACTGGATAGTTTAGTTGCTTCTTGTAATCCTCTGGCTGTGGCTAATTTTGACTTAGGGGCAATAATCCGCGCCGCTATCATCGATAACACTAATCGTCTGTTACGTGTGTTTTCGTCGCTAATGATTGAGTCTAATCCTATTTTCTTTATCGTTCCTAGTACCGCAGCGACGTGACCGTGAGGGCGAGAACGGACTATGTTAAACGCCTCCTCTATGTCTTCAATCGCTTTGCCACCTTTGAGGAGAATCTTTAAACCGTCTACCGCCTCATCCGGCAATTTAGACAGGTTCGCTAGGGTACGTTTACGCACTTTCTTGCCTTCGCGATAGGACTCACGAAGTAATACGGCGGGTGGGGAATTTCTGTTCGGAACACGTTCGATGTACATGACTACAATTATCTCACAAATTTTCTCCCAAGAGTATTAAGAAAATCTTAAATATACATGGGTACGAATTGAGAAGAGTAATTGTCTGAAATGCTTATATAGTCCGGGTTTCGGCTTCTATCCTCAATCGGGATGGGGGGAACTTCAGTTTAAGTCTCGGAATGCCCTCCCGCGACTATATCGGGCTGCCCAATTTTGGACAGGGTTACAAGCTTGTAACCATTATTGTACAGGGATTTCAGGCGTTTTTAGTAGCTGAATATCTTCCACTGAGTGCGACACTACATTCCACTGAGTACGACACTACGTTCCACTAAGTGCGACGCTTTTTTTTTGAAACCTTGCCATATCAAGCATTTCAGACAAGGTTACAAGCCTGATCATACTGATCAGTTTTGATCCACCGAAGGTTACAACAGTGCAAAAAACCAAGTTGCTACTCTAAGTCAACCCCCAAAAACCATATCCCGTCCCACTTTGCCAGGGTGATGGGTATGGGTAACTGACAAAAGAAGAGTGTGAGATAATGGCATCTACATGGCGTTACCTGAAAAGAAACTGCCCAGTCTGTAACGGCTCCCGGTCCGACTGTCGGGAAAACCTGCAAAACAATTTAATTCACTGCCGCCACGATGTAACCACTGCACCCGGTTACAAATGTGTCGGCGAGGACATATTGGGTTTTTTCCTGTGGGCTGTTGATGATGGAGAAGAACGCAACTCTGATGAGTGGGAACAATTACGCCAGCAAAGGGCAGCACAACGAGGAAAACGACTTCAAGAAGAAGCGGCTCGATGCGATCGCTTACTCCCAATCGAACAACGCGATCGCGCTATCCGTAAACTGTCCCAACAAGTCGGACTCTCCCGCGCTCACCGCCAACATTTACAACAACAGCGGGGTCTATCTGACACAGAAATTGACCACGCCTGCTACTTCACCATCGCTCCCTATCAAGACGTTATCTACATTAACCCCCAATTAGCTGGTATAGACCTGTGGGGTCGCCAACTCACTGTCTCCAAACCGGGAATAGGTTGCCCAATTTTTGACGTATTTGAGCGGATTATCGGCTTTCAAATTCGCTTCGACAACGCCACCGAACATAAATATAAGTGGCCCACCAGCCGTTCGAGATTTCGTCCCAATGGACCCACGGCTCACCTACCCAACGGTGAACTCCCCATCGCCGTGTGGCGTCCCCTAGGTGACATCCAGCGCTCCAGCATTGGCATAACTGAAGGTGTTAACCCCAAACCTTACATCGTAGCCACCCGCTTAGGTCAACCTTGTCTCGGTGCGGCTGGGGGTAACTTGGCTTCATCACCCCAACAATTTAAAGAATCCCTCGATATCTTATCTACTCAACTCAATACCAAGACCATTGATTTCTACCCCGACGCCGGGGCGATTCACAATTCCCACGTCCTGCGACACTATCGAACCACCTTTAAACTCGTGCAACAATGGGGTTATCAGCTACGAGTCGCTTGGTGGGGTCAAACAAGCAAAGAAGAACATTTAGATATTGACGACCTGCTCATCGCTGGACGCTCGGATGAAATTCAATATATCACCGTCGCCCAATTTGAACTACTCGTCCGCCAACCCCACATCAAACTCCATGGATTTAAAGACTTACTCGGATGGTTCCCCAAACTGAAAAACCGTCTGGCTCAACTCAGCCAACGACGCTCCCGTTACGGGTTTGCCCCTGTTGAAACCGTTGAAACTGAACCAACACCATCTACCCCAACAGGAACTATCACTTACCAAGACGGTCAACGATTGGATGCTTGGAGTCGTACCCTAAACCAAGGAGTCCAGTTTATCTGTGATTCATCGGCTACGGGTACAGGTAAAAGCTATGATTGCGGACTCACCAACAACCCATTGTTTAACTCTCGGCGCATCCTATTCTTAAGCTCAGAACACCGCAATCCCACTGTCCCCACTCTCAAAAGTTGGACTGACCTAGAAGCGCGTCATAATGGCTTAACCATAGACTCTTTTGGACGCAAGCGTCGCGCCAAATCTGACGAGTTACCCCGCATTCAGAGCAACTGCTCCCGCAACCAAACGATTAATGCTCTACGCGCCTTAAACATTGATGATGCGGACGCCGTAATCTGTCAAACCTGTCCTCATCTACAGGCTTGTCAGAGAGGTTATGAGTTCGGCTTTTTACATCAGCGTCGAGTAGCTCTCAAATCCAATCGATTCCGCGCCCATCCAGAAAGTTTACCTGACCCGGCTGAGTATGACTATACCAAGGTGGTGTTACTGTGGGATGAATGGTCAACTTTACTGCGAACGACGCGAACTCTGGAAGTCACTCAGAAAGACATAGACCAACTCATTGTTCATTTAGTGACGAAAAAAGATGGTGTCTATTCTGTAATAGGGGATCTCTTGCAGGCTTTAAGAGCGCTGCTGACGGGCGAAATTCCTGCACCATCTCGCTACGGGTGGAATCATACTGGTGTTTTGGAATTGCTGCCTCAGTTACCCCAAGACCTTGACTATAACACCATCTCCCAAGCGATTAAACCTGATTTAAGCAAGTTAGACCCTAAGGTAAAACATGGAGCTGATGTTGCCAAGTTACCTGCTTCTGTCCGCCATAATCGTACCAACTTTGATGCCACAGTTGCCCAAACCATCAGGGAACAGTTTCTCCTACAGTGGCTAGTCCCTTTTCTGACGGTGTTAAATGGAGCAGCCGGACATTTGCGAATTGCTCATGGGGTACTTTCTATCACATTACCCGATGACCGATTGGTGAGGATTGCTAAAGCTGCCAAAGGGAATATCTTTTTAGATGCTACGGGTGACTTAACGGAGTTAGCGCAGTTACTGGGGGTATCACCTACTGAGATTATTTCGTTAAAGCAAGATGTAACCCCGCGTAGTAACTTGGAGGTGATTCAGGTAGCGACATTGGGACGTTTGGGAAATAGCGATCGCTCTAACTGCTTACAGCAGCGTATTGATGCCATTATTAAGACCATACAGGAAAAAGACCCTACAGCTAAGGTTATTGACTTTAAGGCGTTTGCCCCAGACGGTGCTTTAAGATGGTGGGTCGAATCTCGTGGTGTCAATGATTTAGAATCGACTCAAACGCTGATTCTGGTTGGTACTCCCTGTCGGAGTCTGAGTCATCTGGAGGCTGAGTTTACACTCAGGTATGGACGAACGCCTCAACCGGGTACGGTTAAGGTTAAGTATCCGATTCGAGTAGGGAGGGGTAATGAGTTGCTTTCATCTTTAGTGCTGAGCGAAGTCGAAGCGCTAAGTGACGCCCAAAGTGGATCAATTTCCTCGTCTGAACGTCAACCTAATTCGTTACCCCTAACAGAACCACCCTGCTTGGAGATGAATGTTTCGGCTGACCCAGAGTTTAGAGCCTTTGTGCGGCGTTGTATACTCGCTGATATTCATCAAGCTATTGGGCGATTGCGGGCGCACAGACGACCTCACCAAAAGCTGCGGGTCTACTTTCTGGGAGATTATCCTTTAGATATCCCGGTAACCCTTACTTTAGCATCCAGTATTACCCCAGACGCTGCCAGTAAAACAGAACGGGTTGAGATGGCGATTAAGGCGGCTGTGGAACAGCTTAAACAGACAGGAGAGAAAATTACCCAACGTGCGATCGCGGCAATCACGGGCTATTCTCAGCAGCATATCAGCCGCTTCCGCGATTTACTCAAAATGCTAATTGGTTCCTCTAATAGTAAAATGAGTAAAATTCAGCCTGCACCGGAGCAAGAAGAAGAACTTCGATGGTTGGCTACTGTGTATCTACCGTTAGTCACCTCTGATTCGCCTGATGAGATATTGGAAACAATGGCAATTACGGGGTCGGTTTACAGTCACAGCGATTTCCAATGGCTGTGGAACGCGATACCTGGTTTGACTCAAATTACCATCCTGGCTAAGTTGATGTTAACGTTACCTGAGCGTCAGTTAAGGGAATTGGCTCAAATTACCGGAGGGTGAGGATTATCAAGGATGAACCTGACGTTTTTTGGTGGGGAGAGTTTGTGCGCCAATGGCGCACATTTCCAAGCTTCTCTGCTGGAAGACCCAGGCGCGATCGCTAAAGAGTAATTAGGGGAAAGCTGAACAAGTCGGATAAACATAACGGCTACCAACCTAAGACGGGACAAGATGAAGAAAAAACATTACATTTTGCGAAAACTCTGTGCTTGAACCTACAACTAGGGTAGAAGCTTTTCTTAGAGCTTCATTTATGATGTCATGTTTTGGGAAGGCACAGCAGCTATGGCAAGCACTACCAATCTGAAGGGGTTTCTCTGGTTAGGACTGTTTCCGTTTCTGTCGATGGGATGTTGGTTCAGTGGTGGGTTGTACAACGCTTCGGCTCAAATCCTTCCTGACAATACCCTGGGGGCTGAGTCGTCTCGCATCACTAATGTCAGTGATATTCGAGAACTGATTGAAGGGGGCGCGATTCGCGGTAGTAATCTCTTCCATAGCTTTGAGGCGTTTAATATTGGTGAAGGACAAGAAGCTTATTTTGCGAATCCAGTAGGAATTGAAAGTATTTTTAGTCGGGTAACCGGGAATGAGCCTTCGGCTATTTTAGGAACGTTGGGGGTTAATGGGGCGGCGAATCTGTTTTTCCTGAATCCGAATGGGATTATTTTTGGAGAAAATGCTCAGTTGGATATTCGGGGTTCGTTTGTGGCGAGTACGGCGAATCGTTTGGTATTTGATAATGGGGTTGAATTTAGTGCAACGAATCCAGAGTCAGCGCCACTGTTGACGATTAATCTCACTCCGGGGTTGCAGTATGGACAACAGCAACCAGCAGCAGTGGTGAATACTGGGAATTTGGTGGTTGGAGAGGGGGAGAATTTGACGCTGGTGGGGGGTACGGTGCTGAATGTGGGGCAATTATCAGCACCAGGAGGAACGATTAGTGTTGCGGCTGTGCCAAGCCAAAGTTTAATTCAGTTGGATTTGACTGGGCAAGTTAACTCTGTTGATTTGCTATTCGATAATGATTGGACTTTGGACAAAAAAATGAGTTTGCGTAATTTTTACGCAAACTCATTTTTAACTTAATTAAGAGGAATTAATTTGACGATGACCGAAAAGTTTTACTCGTCTTTAACTCCCTCATTTTTCCCAGAGATATCCG
>NZ_JAVJNP010000031.1:0-44255 GCF_040217205.1 Coleofasciculus sp. A1-SPW-01
CCCGCCCCTACAATTGCCCCTAAACCCGCCCCTACAATTGCCCCTAAACCCGCCCCTACAATTGCCCCTAAACCCGCCCCTACAATTGTCCCTAAACCTATCCCTAGACTATTGCTTTATCATCTTGATTCACGACCCGATTTAACTTACCACTGTGATATCCTTCTAAATCTAGGGTGACATACAAAAAGCCTAAATCTTGAAACGCTGATACCAGGGTTGGTAAATCCATGGTCAACACAAATTGTTTAATTTGTTCCGGCGATAATTCAATGCGTGCGGTATCCCCTTGAGAACGCACCCGCAAATTTTTCCACCCTAGTTTCCGTAAATAAACTTCTGCCCGCCCTACCCGTTGCAGTTTCGCGATCGTAATTTCTTCGCCATAAGGAAAGCGAGAACTTAGACAAGGTTGGGCAGGTTTATCCCACCAGGGAAGCCCTAACTGTTGCGAAAGTTGGCGCACTTCGGCTTTCGTCACCCCCACTTCGGCTAAAGGCGATCGCGCCCCTCGTTCTTGCGCGGCTTGAATTCCAGGGCGATAGTCCCCTAAGTCATCAGCATTGACGCCATCCACGACATAGGGATAACCCCGTTGCAGCGCCAAAGGTTTCAGCGTATCGTGAAGTTCACTTTTGCAAAAATAGCAACGGTTAACCGGATTCGCCGTATAATTGGGATTATTCATTTCATCGGTTTGCACCAATTCATGGGGAATGCCAATTACCGCCGCTTGAATCCGGGCATCTTCCAATTCTTCAGGTAGCAGAGATGGGGATTCGGCGGTTACCGCTAAAGCGCGATCGCCTAAAACATCATAAGCAATCTTGGCAACTAAGGTGCTATCAACTCCTCCAGAATAGGCAATCAATGCCCGATCCATTTGAGCAAATAAGCGGGTAAGTTGTTCAAATTTATTATTTAACATGGTTGTCAAGACAGATGACTTTAAGGCAGAAGGCAGAAGGCAGAAGTTATGCCTTATTGTAGGGAATTGTAGGGGCGGGTTTAGGGGCAATTGTAGGGGCGGGTTTAGGGACAATTGTAGGGGCGGGCGGGTTTAGGGGCAATTGTAGGGGCGGGTTTAGGGGCAATTGTAGGGGCGGGTTTAGGGGCTAAATTCAGCTAATCACCACTAACGGAACAACAAAACCCGCCCTCCCCACCACTAACGGAACAACAAAACCCGCCCTCTTCACCACTAACGGAACAACAAAACCCGCCCTCTTCACCGATAACGGAACAACAAAACCCGCCCTCTTCACCGATAACGGAACAACAAAACCCGCCCTCTTGTCGTTTATATTTAAGCCAAATGGCAAATGACGTAGCTTGCTTGAAGAAGAGCGAGTATGACACAAACAAATGACCAATGACCAATGACCAATACCAATTAAGCCAAAAGCGATTCCCCTTGTTCGTCCGACGTTGCCAACTCTTCCAAACGTTCCTGTTGATCCTGGGTAATACAGGCTTGAATCACAGACTCTATATCCCCTTCCAACAGACTATTCAGCGAATAGTTTTGACTCAAGCGATGATCCGTCACCCGATTGTCCTTATAGTTATACGTGCGAATCTTCTCCGATCGCGAACCCGTCCCCACCTGCGATCGCCGCATCGAGGTTACAGCTTCCTGTTGCTCCCGCAGCTTCATTTCATACAGTTTAGCGCGGAGAATTTGCAACGCCCGCTCTCGGTTTTGCAGTTGAGAACGCTCCTCAGTACAGAAGATCCGAATCCCAGTCGGCTTGTGGAACAGATCAACCGCCGTTTCCACCTTGTTCACATTCTGTCCACCAGCGCCACCGGAACGGGCTGTGGAAACTTCTAAATCCTTCGGATCAACCTCAATTTCCACATCATCCACTTCTGGCATTACCGCCACAGTCGCGGTTGAGGTATGAACTCGTCCTCCTGCTTCCGTCACCGGGACTCGTTGCACCCGATGAACACCCGCTTCAAACTTCAGCTTGCTATAAACCTGTTCCCCTTGAATTTCCAGAATCGCCTCTTTAAACCCACCCATGTCAGCCGGAGATTCACTCAATAGCTTCACCCGCCAGTTCTGAGTTTCGGCATAGCGGGAGTACATTCGCACTAAATCCCCTGCCCAAATACTGGCTTCGTCGCCCCCGGTTCCTGCCCGAATCTCCAACATGATGTTCTTATCATCATTAGGATCACGGGGCAAGAGTAAAATTTTCAGGCGTTTTTCCAACTCCTCCAGCTTCGTTTGCAGTTCCTCAACTTCCAGGGATGCCATTTCGTGCATTTCACCATCCCCATTGGCTTCCTTGAGGATTTGGCGAGCGCCCGTCAGTTCCTCCTGGGCTGTTTTCCAGAGTTCGTAGGTGATAACCACTTCCTCTAGGGACGAACGGGCTTTTGCCACCCGTTGCACTTCCACCGGATCAGTGGCAATATCAGGGTCAGCCAAACGGCGCGTTAATTCGTGAAAGGTTTGTTCAACCGATTGTAATTTATCGAGTAGGTAAGTTTCCGCCATGGTTACAGCGATCGCTCCATTGAAATAGCCTAAAAAAGCATTGAATAGCGAAGTCTAACGATTAAGAGTTAGGCTCCGCTAGCGTCGAACACACTTCAAGCTACCTCGCTATTTCTCTTTAGACGATTGCTGCTCCGAGGCATTCCCTTCTAACATGCCGTATTTCCGCATAAAGCGCTCCACACGACCTTCTGTGTCAATAATTTTTTGGGTTCCGGTGTAGAAGGGATGATTTCCCGACCATACATCAACATGAATTTCGGGCTGGGTTGAACCAACCGTCATCACAACTTCTCCGTTGCAATAGACTTTGGCGTCTGGATACCACTGGGGATGAATATCAGGTTTTGGCATGGTTACTTTCCTCTTTGAGCAAGCGTTTCTTCGTTCTGTCGTTTGTGTCGTTTGGGGCGAAATCACCCCTGATGATTCGTATTCTCTTCTCCCAATTCTAACGCTTCGAGTATTGGGGAGCTTTGCGGGCTTTATGTAAGCCATATTTCTTCCGTTCTTTGGCACGGGGATCGCGAGTTAAATACCCTTCCATCTTCAACGGAGAGCGATTTGCCGGATCAAGTTCACAAAGCGCCCGCGCCACACCTAAGCGAATGGCATCCGATTGTCCCGTCAACCCACCACCGTGAGCATTGACTAAAATGTCGTAATCATTTTCTAGACCCAAAGTTTCCAATGGTGATTTGGTCACCATTAAATAGGCTGGATTGAGATTAAAGTAAACATCGCCGGGACGCCCGTTAACAGTCAGTTGACCCGTCCCTGGAACTAGGCGCACCCGGGCAACTGAGGATTTACGGCGACCCGTTCCCCAGTAAACAGCGCGATTTTCCATCGGTTCTGTTGCTTGCATTAGTCTTGTTCTCCTGGAATGGTGTCAATGGTTAAGGTTTGAGGTTTTTGAGCGTCATGGGGATGAGCTGCACCCGCGTAAACTTTCAGCTTAGTAAAAAGTTTACGACCGAGGGAATTTTTGGGCAGCATCCCTTTCACCGCCTTTTCAATAATCCGTTCTGGTAGGCGGGCTTGTAAATGGGCAAAGGTTTCCGTCTTCATCCCACCCGGACGACCGGAATGGCGGCGATAGAGCTTCTGACTGCTTTTTTTTCCGGTGACGACGACTTTCTCGGCATTGACCACGATAACGAAGTCCCCTGTATCCATATGCGGGGAATAGGTCGGTTTATTTTTCCCTCTAAGAATCATGGCAATTTCAGTTGCCAATCGTCCCAGACGTTGACCTTCGGCATCGATAACGTACCAATTTTGTTCTAAAGAATCCTGAGTTGGCAGGTAAGTTTTTTGCATGAGTTTTTTTGATTACGTATACAGTTAACCTAAACACAATTGGGGGGGCATCTCAGTCGGCAAGATGAACTTAGGCTGAGTATCAAACCAGGTTTTTGGCGGGAACGGCGAATTGGGATACCCCACTCTTAACAAACACAGCCCCTTGGCTGGCGCTGAATATTTGATCCGCTCCCGCTGTTGATTCACCCACAGTTGAGTAAACTCGTGGGGATTAAGGTTGCCCCGCCCTACCTCTACCAGCATGCCGACAAGTAGCCGCACCATGCCGTATAAAAATCCATCCGCCTGAATTTCAATATGAATAAATGAACCATTCCGGTAACAGTGGGTGTCCTGAACCGTGACCCAGGAATGCTTCCGTCCAGAGTTGGCGCGATGGAACGCCGCGAGGTGGTGTTTTCCCCATAGCGGATTCAGTGCTTCCTGAATCCGATGTTCATCTAAGGGAGCGTGATAGTAATGCCAACAAAACGGTCGCACAAACAGGTTGGGACAAGCATCTGTATAGATACTGTACCGATACCGACGCCAAATCGCCGAAAAGCGAGCATGCCAATTGGCGGGTACGGGGGCTGATGCCCGAATCAGGATATCCTCCGGTAGTCGGCTATTGAGAATAGGCATCCACCGCTCTCCCGGAATCGGACGGCTACTATTAAAATGGGCGACTTGGGCAGCGGCATGAACCCCTGTATCAGTACGCCCCGCCCCGTGTAAGGTTACAGGTTTTCCTTCGACGGTGGACAGAACTTGCTCAATCTCCGCTTGTACCGTGCGATGGTGAGGCTGTCGTTGCCAACCAGAGAACTTTGTACCCAGGTATTGAATCACCAGAGCAATGCGTTGAGTTGGCTTAGCCTCGCACTCGGACATGACTTGAGTTCACACCAGCTCGATAATTGCCATTTCTGCATTATCCCCACGACGGCGCAGGGTTCTGAGTATGCGAGTATACCCACCGTTGCGATTACCATAGCGATCGCTTGCCCCTTCAAACAGAGCATGAACTAACTGCTTGTCGTAAAGATAGCCCAAGGCTTGACGGCGAGACGCTAGGGAGCCATCTTTTGCCAAGGTAATCATTTTTTCCACTTGGGAACGCACAGCTTTTGCCCGCGTTTTAGTGGTGGTGATCCGACCATGACGAATCAACTCCGTAGCTAGGCTTCTGAGCAGCGCTCGACGCTGGTCGGCTGGTTTTCCCAGTTTAGGTACGCGACGACGATGACGCATTTTCTTTTATTCCTCTACAATCCCACAACAACGAAAACTTTTTCAATCGAATGGCTAATCGAGTTGACGATTAGCCATTTAGTCTCAATCCTTAAGTTGGTTTAGCCGATTTTTCGTGGGGTAATGTAATCCCCAAGCGTTTTTGCAAAGCATCAATGACTTCTTCGGCAGACTTTTGACCAAAGTTCTTGATTTCGAGCAGATCCTCCTGGCTATAATCTAGTAAATCAGCAACGGAGTTAATTTGCGCTCGCTTGAGGCAGTTATACGCCCGCACCGACAGTTGCAGTTCTTCAATCGGAATTTGGCTGGTTGGATCTTCATCTTCCGGACGACCCACAGGCTCTGGCTTCAGCTCGATATCTTTCAGGGGATTGAATAAATCCACCAGAATATTAGCGGCTTGACTCAGTGCTTCCTGGGGTGACACGCTGCCATTTGTCCAAACATCTAAAATTAAACGGTCTTTTTCCAGAGAACCGTCAACACGGGTATCCTCGACGCTGTAGTTCACCTTAGTCACCGGCATGAATACGGCGTCAAGTTGCAGGAAATCGACTGAAGATGTTTCATCACGCCCCCGTTCTACAGAGCGATATCCTTTGCCTCGTTCGATGCGAAACTCCATTTCCAGTTTGGCACCGTCGGCTAGGGTCGCGATATACTGACCCGGATCAACAAATTCTACGTCCGACGGTAGGTCAAACTGAGCCGATCGCACGGTTGAGGGTCCGGTGATCATGACTCGACCAATATGGGGTCCGGGCGTATAACTTTTGAGGACGACTTCCTTCATATTCAGGAGAATTTCTAGGACATCCTCTCTGATTCCCGCAATGGTGGCAAACTCATGATTGACTCCAGCAATCCGGACAGCAGTAATTGCTGTACCTTCTAGGTTAGACAGGAGAACCCTTCTCAGGGCGTTGCCAACTGTTGTACCTTGACCACGATCGAGAGGTTCTAGGACAAATTTGCTATATTGACTTTGATTCTTTAGTGTTTTGGATTCTACGCACTCAATCTGAAACTGCGCCACGGAGTGACCTCCCTCCTTTAATTCATAGGAACCCATCAAAAGCACCAAGCGAGTACTTTTGAATTGTTGTTGCGCCTAACCCACCATTTGGGACAAGTGGCACTAAGCAAAGTATTAGTGGTTGGCATAATTCGCTCGATGCTGACACTTGATTTTGTTGTCGAGTCGAGACGGATGGGGGTTAAACCAACGTGAAGGTTTGATTGAGTAAATCAAACTCTGGGTTTGGCTTCCCCAATTCCCGTTCCCAATTTCCCAATCCTAGACGCGACGTCGTTTCGGGGGACGGCAACCATTATGAGGAATTGGCGTGACATCCCGAATTAGGGTAATTTCTAGTCCTGCCCCTTGTAGGGCGCGAATAGCCGTTTCTCGACCTGCACCAGGACCGCTAACCATTACCTCAATTTGACGCATTCCTTGGTCTATCGCTCGACGGGCGGCGTTATCGGCAGCGGTTTGAGCGGCAAAGGGGGTGCCTTTCTTAGCTCCCTTAAACCCACTTGATCCCGCTGATGCCCAGGAAACAACATCACCTCGCGTGTCAGAAATGGTGACGATGGTATTGTTGAAGGTGGACTGGATGAATGCCATTCCATTGGGAACGTTTCGTTTCTGCTTTTTTGTACCAGTTTTTTTAGTTGGTCGCGGCATATCGCTTTAGTTGGCTATCTTAATGATGGGTGTGAACTGAATAAGAGTGTTACTTCTTCGCTGGTGCTTTTTTCTTCCCGGCAACGGCAATACGTCTACCCCGACGGGTACGGGCATTGGTGCGGGTTCGTTGACCGCGCACAGGTAACCCTTGGCGATGACGACGCCCGCGATAGGTGCCAATATCAACAAGGCGTTTGATATTCATGGCTTCCCAGCGCCTTAAGTCACCCTCAACCTGATAGTCGCCCTCGACCACCGATCGCAGGGTGGCTACATCAGCATCGCTTAAATCCTTGACGCGGATATCCGGATTGACGCCCGTTTTTGCCAGAATTTCTTTGGAGCGAGATAGACCAATTCCGTAGATGTAGGTTAGACCAATTTCTATTCGTTTATCGCGAGGTAGGTCTACACTGGCAATTCTTGCCACGGTATTTTTCTCCCTTTTGCTGGTTTTGTGCTACAAATGAGTCTTATAGAGTCTGGTGGATTACCCCTGACGTTGTTTGTGCTTGGGGTTTGGACAAATAACCATTACTCGACCTCTACGTCGAATAACGCGACATTTTTCGCAAATTTTGCGGACGGATGCTCTAACCTTCATGGTTTTTTTAGTTACAACGCAAGCACATTATCATATCATTTTTTGGTTTTCGCGTCAAATAACTCCAGAAATCAACCCTACCGATTTTTATTTTTTGCGAAGTCGGTAGGTGATTCGCCCCTTGCTCAAGTCATAAGGGGTGAGTTCAACTTTGACGCGATCGCCCGGTAAGATTTTGATGTAGTTACGGCGAATTTTGCCAGAAATATGGGCAAGGACGTTGAAGCCATTATCCAAATCAACCCGAAACATTGCGTTCGGCAAGGATTCGGTTACCGTCCCTTCCATTTCAATTAAGTCTTGTTTAGCCAATTTTGTCGTTCCTCAATACAATTGGTCACTAATTCCCCTCCACACAGATAGAGATTTGTCCAGGGAGTGTTAACTTATGTTATCAAAATCCTCCCACAAAGAGCCTGTCCCGAATTAAGGGAAGCCTTAGAAATAGTAACGACTTACCCCAGAGGAGAACATCCCTCAAAAGTGAGACGGCGTTCGTTTTTCGGTTTGGGCATTGATGACTTAACTCGACATCACCTGCTTGAGAGAGTCCGTAACCGCCTCCATTGGTCTATCTCCATCAATCTCGCGTAAGATTGAGTGATCACGGTAAAACTCAATCACCGGTGCCGTCTGTTGGCGGTAGACGTCTAAGCGTCGCCGAATCGTCTGCTCATTATCATCTTGGCGTCCCCGTGAGAGTAACCGTTTCAGGATTGATTCATCGGGGACATCCAAATAAATGGCATAATCGCACCGCTGATCGAGATCCTGAAGTAGATTTTCCAGAAAAGCCGCTTGGCTGACATTGCGGGGAAACCCATCCAAAATCCAACCCGCTTGAGTATCCGGTTGCTTGAGGCGATCGCGAATTAGATCCAGAATCAATTTATCTGGCACCAACTCGCCGCCATCCATATAAGACTGCGCCTTTTGTCCGAGTGATGTAGATGCGGTGATCGCACTCCGTAGAATATCCCCAGTAGAGATGTGAGGAATCTGATAAAGCTGAGCGATATGCTGAGCTTGGGTTCCTTTTCCTGCCCCTGGTGGTCCTAAAAAAACTAATCGTGTCATTGGTTATTTGTCATTTGTCATTTGTCATTTGTCATTCGTCCTTTGTCCTTTGTCAATTTGATGTCTGCTCAAGTCCAGCTTTGAATTATCGAGACACCCCATTTTGGTTTAATCAACGACGAACAAAGGACAAGTAACCAATGACCTAGCAGAAATTTTACTGCTTGACCATACCCTCGTAGCGCTGTGAAATCACATACGTTTGAACTTGTTTCGCCGTGTCAATTGCCACACCGACCAAAATCAGTAACGAGGTAGCGCCCAGCCCTCTAAACGTGGTCACTCCCGTCGCACTTTCGACAGCCGTTGGCACAACCGCCACCAGTCCCAGGAAAATGGCACCCAAAAATGTTAACCGATTCAGCACTCGCTCAATATAGTCGCTTGTCGCTTTACCCGGACGAATTCCCGGAATACTCGCTCCCATTTTCTTCAAATTCTGCGACATATCAACCGGATTCACGATCAACGACGCATAGAAATAGCTGAAAAAGAGAATTAACATCAGATACACCAGTACATACAGCCAGGGTGTCGGACCATTCGGACTGATATACAGTGCCACCTGATTTACCCCTTGCATGAGCGAACCTAAAAAGCCTTCACCTGTACCACCACGAGCAAAGCCAGCCAGAGACGTGGGCAGAATCAACACCGCTGAGGCAAAGATAATCGGCATTACCCCACCTTGGTTCAGTCGTAGCGGCAGATAGCTCGTTCGTTCCCGATAGAGGCGACGCCCAACTTGTCGTCTTGCCGAGATAATCGGAATCCGGCGCGTTCCCTCCTGCACAAAGACAATTCCGACAATCATCACCAGGAAAACCAGGAGCAAAATGACCACCTTACCAGCCATTTCTCGCCCCCCTGTCTGTGCCAATTCAATCGTTTGACCCAATGTCCGAGGCAGAACTGCCACAATATTGACAAAAATCAACAAGGATGCGCCGTTACCAATCCCGCGTTCGGTAATCACTTCCGAAATCCACATCACAAACATTGAACCCGCCGTGATTGCCAGCACAGTTTCCACAAAGAACAGAGTTCCCGGATTTGTGGCAAATTGGCTGGCAAAGATTGCCAGACCTACACTTTGCAATATCGCCCAACCGAGGGCAACATACCGGGTAATCTGAGAAATTTTCCGACGTCCGGCTTCCCCTTCATTCTTCTGCAAATTTTCCAGAGTGGGAATAGCTGCCGTCAGCAACTGTAAGATAATCGACGCATTAATATAGGGCAAAATTCCCAGGGCAAAAATTCCCAAAGCCGAGAATCCTCCCCCAGAGAAAAAATCTAAAATGCCAGCGATGGGAACGTTTCCACTTTGGATAGCTGTGGAAAGTTGTTCCCGATCAATTCCCGGTACGGGTAAAAAGACACCAAATCGGGCTAGAATCAACAAACCGATGGTCAAAAGCAACCGACCTCTAAGACCGGCAGCTTGTGCCATCTGCATAAATGTTTCTTGAGCCGTTGGAGCTTTATCTCGACTAACGACCATAACAAAAGGCTACCTCTAGAGGACACAGTGGTAAGGGGACTACGCCGCCACAGACGCCAACCCTAAAAAAAGTTACGCCTCAATCACTTCACAACTTCCGCCAGCCGCCTCAATTTTTTGGCGAGCACCCGTCGTGAAAGCAGCAGCTTTAACATTTAGCGATACATTCAACTCCCCGTCGCCCAGAATTTTCAGCGGTCCGTCGTTAGTGGTGACGATACCCGTTTCCATCAGTGACGGTAAAGTCACCTCTGTATTGGCAGGGAGCGATGCCAACTTACCTACATTTATCGTAGTGTAATGTTTGGGATTAATCACCGTAAAGTGTTTTAGCTTAGGTAAGCGGCGGTACAAAGGCATCTGACCCCCTTCAAACCCCGGTCTTGTACCCCGACCCGATCGCGATTTTTGCCCGCGCATGCCAAAGCCACAGCTAGCACCTTGACCCGCGCTAATCCCGCGACCAACACGACGACGACGTTTCTTTGCACCGTCTTGGGGTGCTACAGTATGGATTCTCATAATTTAGATCGTTGTTAAACTGAAAACTCTCTCATTTAGGGCAGGTTTTGGACAAAGGTTACTATTCATGGCGAAAAGCGAGTTCCTAAACCCGCTCCTACACAATCAGACATAGAGCTTCTCAATTTCAACCCCGCGTTCTTGCGCTACTTCCTTGAATGTCCGGAGCGCATCTAGGGCATTGATAGCAGCTCTGGCATTATTCAAGGGATTATTAGACCCCAATTGCTTGGCTAAGATATTACGAACTCCTGCCAATTCCAACACCGTCCGCACCGCGCCGCCAGCAATTACCCCTGTACCGGGTGCAGCAGGTCTTACCATAACCTTGGCTCCAACAGCCGCTCCATTAGAGGGGTGAGGAATGGAATTCGACTTGGTTAACGGAACGTCGATGACTTGCTTTTTGGCATCGACAACCCCTTTACGAACAGCGCCAATCACATCACTGGCTTTGCCCACACCCACACCAACTTGACCACGCTCATTGCCAACGACAACGATTGCCCGGAAACTTAATTTTTTACCGCCTTTAACCACCTTGCTAACCCGACGGATTTGAATAACCCGCTCTTGCCATGTGCTGTCTTTTTCTTTGGCGCGGTTACCTTTGCGACGATTTGCCATAATTTAAATGTTGCTTTACTTACTTCTAGAAGTCTAACCCAGCTTCACGCGCCGCTTCTGCCAAAGCTTTCACGCGACCATGGTAAAGGTTTCCTCCTCGGTCAAAAACAACCTGAGATATGCCTTTTTCCAACGCTCGCTGGGCAATTAACTGACCCACTTTAACCGAGGCGTCACAAGTGGCACCTGATTTTACCTCTGACTTCAGTCCAGGTTCTAACGTCGAAGCTGCCACTAGGGTATGTTGTTGATGATCATCAATAACCTGCACATAAATGTGCTGATTTGAGCGAAAGACCGCTAATCTTGGACGTTCAGCACTACCTTGGACTGTCCGGCGCACGCGCCGATGTCTACGGCGGACTGATTCTTTACGAGTAAGTTTCATTGTTACTTCTTACCTGCTTTACCAGCTTTACGTCTAATCATTTCACCGACATAGCGAATGCCTTTCCCTTTATAAACTTCAGGGGGACGCACCGCGCGAATTTTAGCCGCTGTGTTGCCGACGATTTCTTTATTGATCCCGCTAACAATCACGTTAGTATTCCCTTCAACCGCAAGCTGCACGTCTTCAGGAGGGACAATTTCCACAGGTTGACTGTATCCGACATTCAGAATTAAGTTACGTCCTTGCACCTGGGCGCGATAACCGACCCCTTGGATGGCTAGACGCCTCTCAAAGCCTTTGGATACCCCTTCAACCATGTTGGCAACCAAGGTACGAGACAATCCGTGACGCTGACGGGCAAGTCTGGATTCATCCCGTCGCCGCACGTGAATGGTTTCTCCTTCTTGTTCAATAGTGACTTGTTTGGGTAGAACTCGTTGGAGTTCTCCTTTTGGTCCTTTGACGGTAACCTGTTGACCTTCAATGGTCACGGTCACTTTATTGGGAATTGTTATTGGGCGTTTGCCAATACGCGACATGATTTTATACTCCTTATCCGGGCAAAAGAATTCAAAAGAGCTCAAGTGCTGATTTGAGCCGTGCTACCAGATGTAACACAGCACTTCACCACCGATTCCTTGTCGTCGGGCTTCCCGGTCAGTCATGATGCCACTGGACGTGGAAATAATCGCAATACCAATACCACCCAAAACTCGCGGTAATTCCTTGCGATTTTTGTAAACTCTGAGACCGGGTTTACTCACCCGTTTCAGCGCTCGGATAATGGGTTGACGAGTTTTTCCTTTGTATTTCAAAGAAATAACTAAGTATTTTTTGATGCCTTCCCCAGCTTCTTCAAACTCGGCAATAAAACCTTCCTCTCTCAAGACCTGGGCAATTGCACGGGTCATTTTTGTTGCTGGGACATTTGTTGTTTGATGCCGCACCAAGCACGCATTCCGAATGCGGGTCAGCATATCTGCAATTGTATCGTTTGCCGCCATTAGTTCCTTCCTATTCTTACAGGCTTATTTCTCCCGGAAAGGCATTCCCATCTCTTTGAGTAAAGCGCGACCCTCTTCATCGGTGTTTGCGGTGGTGATAATTGAGATATCCATGCCACGAATTTGATCGATACTGTCGTAGTCTATTTCCGGGAAAATCAGTTGTTCTCGGATGCCTAAGGTGTAGTTACCGCGACCGTCGAAACTGCGAGGGCTGATCCCGCGAAAGTCACGAATTCGCGGCAGGGCTAAGCTAATTAGGCGATCCAAGAACGAGTACATCCGTTTTGAACGCAGGGTCACCATGACCCCCACGGGCATTCCTTCACGGATTTTAAATCCCGCGATCGCTTTTTTGGCACGGGTGACCACAGGTTTTTGACCGGTAATGATCGCCAGTTCACTCAATGAGGATTCCAGGGCTTTAGCATTTTGAGATGCTTCTCCTAATCCCCGGTTGACGGTGATTTTGGTCACACGCGGGACTTGATGGATGTTTGTATACCCAAACTGTTCTTTAAGTTTGGGAACAATTGTGTCTTGATAGAGTGTTTTCAATCGGTCAGACATGATGGTTATCCTTTTTCCCTGGGCTTTGTCAGGGGGTGTCTTATGTCCTTTGTCTTATGTCCGTTGTCATTCGTCCTTTGGGATGAATCCAAGGACTTGGCGAAGATATTTAGTCGATGATTTCACCCGTTTTCTTCAGCATTCGTACCTTGCGTCCCTCTTCAGTCAAGGTGTAACTGATACGACTTGCCACTTTTTGCTTTTCCGAATACAGCATGACATTGGAACTGTGAATCGGGGATTCAATGGTAGCAATTTGACCTGTTTCCCCTTCTTGCTGAGGCTTAACGTGTTTGGTTTTAATGTTCACGCCTTTGACGACAACCTTACTGTCTTTCGGTAAGGTTTGCAGAATTTCTCCGACCTTACCTTTATCGTGACCACTAATCACTTGCACCGTGTCGCCTTTTTTAACGTGCATTTTGTAACGCGGTGGCGCATTTTCTGTCTTTTTAGCCATCAGAGTACCTCCGGCGCTAAGGACACAATTTTCGTGTAATTTCTTTCCCGTAGTTCTCGCGCTACTGGACCAAATACACGAGTTCCTCTGGGATTACCTTCCGGGTTAATAATCACAGCCGCATTATCGTCAAAACGAATACTCATGCCGCTTTCCCGGCGCAATCCTTTACGAGTGCGGACAATAACAGCCCGAACCACATCGGACTTTTTAATTGCCATGTTAGGAATCGCATCCTTAACCACAGCAATAATCACGTCACCCACACTACCGTAACGTCGATTTCCGGAACCGACGACGCGAATGCACATTACTTTACGCGCACCGCTATTGTCAGCCACATTTAAATAGGTTTGTTGTTGAATCATCTGATTTGTACTCTTGATTCAGAGTTATGAGTTGTGAGGCAAGTCTGAGTGGATTTCACGATCGTTTCTCACCGATTCGTGACCATTTCCCAAAACCAAGTTCCTTCGAGGGTGGCGAAGGGTCAAGACGCCTTAATTAAATTGAGGCACTATTGAGAATATCCGTAACCTGCCAGCGTTTCGTGCGACTGAGAGGTCGGGTTTCTTGAATGCGGACGCGATCGCCTTCTTGGCAGCGATTTTCTTCATCGTGTGCCTTGTATCGCTTGGTATTGACAACAATTTTGCCGTACTTCGGGTGGGGCGATCGGTTTTCGACAGCAACAACTACAGTTTTATCCATTTTGTTGCTCACAACCAAACCAACTCGTTCTTTTACTGCCATCGTGATTTACTCCTCTTCTTTTGCCTCAGATGGTGAGGATTCAGGGGTGACTTCAGTCGCATCGGGTTCACTCACTGACTCTTGCTCATCGGCTTGAACCGACTCTTTTACCTCGGCTTGAGGGGGTTGAGTCGTGGCTGTAGCCGTTGTCGCGGCATCGGCTGAATCACTCACCGTTTGTGGGGTTGTCTCTTCAGACACTGCTGCCAATTGCCGCTCTCGCGCGACAGTCATCATCTGAGAAATGCGATGTTTGAGATGCTTAAACTGATGGGGTTTTTCCAAACGGCGGGTGGCTTGTTGCAACCGCAGTTCAAATAGCTCACGCTTGGCAGCTAAAATTTCATCCGCTAACTCTTGATCGCTTAAGGTTCTGGCGTCGTCTATTTTGGGCAAAGGCATAAATACTTATTCCCCTTCACGAGTAACGAACTTTGTTTTAATGGGAAATTTGTTAGCCGCTAGACGCATGGCTTCGCGGGCAAGGGGTTCGGGAACACCAGCGATTTCATAGAGAATTCGACCGGGTTTAACCACAGCTACCCAATATTCAGGTGACCCTTTCCCGGAACCCATACGAGTTTCCGCCGGACGCATGGTCACAGGTTTATCTGGAAACACGCGAATCCAGATTTTTCCGCCCCGGCGAATATAGCGAGTCATGGCTCGACGACCTGCTTCAATTTGACGCGCCGTAATCCAAGACGGTTCAATCGCTTGCAAGCCAAAGTCCCCAAAATTGAGGGAGTTGCCGCGCGTCGCTTGACCTCTCATCCGCCCGCGATGCTGTTTGCGGAATTTTGTACGTTTAGGACTTAACATAGTGATTTTTGTCCGTTATCAGTTAGTCGTGATTGTTTCTCCTTTGTCTGTTGTCACCTGCTTCAGGACAAAAGACAAAAGACTATTCATTGGAACGATCTTCAAATTGCTGGCGACGCCGTTGTTGACGGCGACGGGGTTGAGCGGTGGGCGGCGGGGCGACATCTTCGGTAGACGGAATAATTTCGCCTTTGAAGATCCAAACTTTCACGCCGAGAATCCCATAGGTAGTGCTAGCGGTACGGTAGGAATAATCAATATCCGCCCGCAGGGTATGCAGGGGAACTCGACCTTCACGAGTCCACTCCGTTCGCGCAATTTCCGCCCCATTCAGGCGACCACTCACTTGCACTTTGATGCCTTGGACATCTGCCCGCTGCGCCCGTTGAATCGCTTGACGAACAACTCGACGGAAGGACACGCGGCGTTCGAGCTGTTGGGCAATATACTCCGCAATTAGCTCCGCATCGGCATCCACCCGAGCGACTTCAATGACATTGATGCGAATTTGACGATTGCTCCCCAAAAGGTCTTGTAGACCTGTACGCAAGGATTCAATGCCACTACCGCCCCGACCAACCACGACACCGGGTCGGGCTGTATGAACTTCTAAATCAATTTGATCGGCTTTGCGTTCGATCCGGATCATCGAAATTCCGGCGTTACTCAGGTTTTTTTCGACATATTGTCGGATGATGTAGTCCTCTTGCAGGACTTCTGGGTAACGCTTGGTATCAGCAAACCAACGGGAGCGATGCTCTTGAGTGACACCTAAGCGAAAACCAATTGGATGAATTTTTTGTCCCACGAATCCTTCCTTTACTTTTTGTTTATCCGTTGTCAATCGTGCATCATTTAATTTATGACGATTAACTAGTCCTCAACTTGGGGTGAAACCGCCACCGTTATATGACAGGTTGGCTTGCGAATCTGATAAGCTCGACCTTGGGCTCTGGGGCGATAGCGCCTAAAGCTGGGTCCCATATCAGCAGAAGCATGGCTAATCACCAAGTTTGTTGGATCTAAACCCGCATTATGTTCGGCATTTGCCACGGCGGATCGTAGGACTTTCAGCACGGGTTCGCACGCCCGGTACGGCATAAATTCTAGAATAATCAGGGCTTCGCGGTAGGAACGTCCGCGAATCTGATCAAGAACCCGCCTGACTTTAAAGGGGGACATGCGAATGTAACGTGCGATCGCTTTGGTTTCTACTGTCGTATCTATCGTCGCCATAGTTTTTGTGATCTCTAATGGGGAAGAGCGAGATAAAAGCTGCCAACTCCGCGTCGATTAACGCGCCCGGCGATCGCTTTTAGAATGACCGCGAAAGGTACGAGTTGGGGCAAATTCGCCCAGTTTATGCCCCACCATCTGCTCATTGATAAAAATCGGCACATGGGTTCTGCCATTATGAACGGCGATGGTATGACCCACCATTTGCGGCAGAATGGTTGAGGCGCGTGACCAGGTTTTAATTACCTGCTTTTCGCCTTTAGTATTCAAGGCTTCAATCTTACTCAGAAGACTGTCGGCAATAAATGGACCTTTTTTTAATGAACGACCCATAATCTCAATATGGTAAATGGTCAGTGATTGGATGCAAGCGTTAAGCTTGACGCCCACCTCGTCCTCGCTTCGAGGATTTGCGCCGACGGCGGACAACTAAAGCCGTGCTTTGTTTTTTCGGCTTCCGAGTTTTAGCACCCAAAGTAGGTTTACCCCATGGTGTGACTGGACCTGAGCGACCAATAGGCGCTCTGCCTTCACCACCACCATGCGGGTGATCAACCGGGTTCATGACGCTTCCTCTGACTTTAGGACGGCGTCCTAAGCGACGGCTACGACCGGCTTTCCCTAAACTGAGGTTACGAGCATCACTATTCCCCACCTGTCCAATCGTGGCATAGCAATTTCGCTGCACCATGCGAACTTCCGTCGAGGGTAGCTTCAGCGTGACATACTTTCCTTCTTTGGCAACGACTTGGGCACTTACTCCAGCCGCACGGACGATTTGACCGCCTTTTCCGGGTATCAGTTCTACGTTATGCACGCTGGTTCCTAGAGGGATATTGCTCAGAGGTAAAGCATTACCCACCTCAATCGGAGCATCGGGTCCAGAAATCACAGATGCGCCTACTTCTAAACCAGCCGGATGTAAAATATAGCGTTTTTCGCCATCCTGATAGTAAAGCAGGGCAATCCGGGCGTTCCGGTTAGGGTCATATTCAATGGATGCTACTTTAGCCGGAATATTGTGCTTGTTCCGGTGAAAGTCGATGATCCGGTAGAGGCGCTTGTGTCCACCTCCTCGACGCCGACTGGTAATCACCCCCCGATTATTGCGACCCTTGGGACGGTGATTAGATTTCGTTAGCGATTTTTCTGGTTCATCGCGGGTAATCTCCGCAAAGTCTGAGAGCGTAACCTGACGGGTACTAGGGGTATAGGGTCTATAACTACGAGTTCCCATAAAACTATCCTTTATTTGTCATTTGTCATTTGTCCCTGAAAACTCGGTCGGGGCGGGTTTAGTTGCCCCCGACACATTCAACACTCACCATTGTTTTATACGTCTGGGAACAGCGTAATTGAGTCTTCAGGCGCTAAGGTGACAATTGCCCGTTTATACTGGGGCTTGTACCCGATAAATCTGCCGACGCGACGCTTTCTGCGAGGTGGCATTAAGGTATTTACACCCGTAACTTTGACATCAAAAAGGCTTTCTATTGCCGCTTTGATTTCAGGTTTAGTGGCTTTGGGAACCACATCAAAGACATATTTATTATCTTCTAAAAGCAACGTGGCTTTTTCAGTCACAATTGGGCGCAGCACCATATCTGCCAGGTCGCGGGGGTTAGTTGATTTAGTCACTGTAAACCTCCTGAATTTTGGCAAGGGCTGTATTGGTGGTGACAATTTTGTCAGCGTTCAATACATCGTAGACATTTAAGCTATCCGCATAGATTAGCTTGATGCTTGGCACATTACGCGCTGACAAATAAACCTGCTGTGCGGGTTGCGGTAAAATCAAAAGGACTTTTTGCTTGGGATCAATTCCCCAACGCGCGATCGCGTCCATCAAGTCTTTGGTTTTAGGACGGGGCAGTTGATCGGCAAACTCTTCGACGACAATCATATCCTCAGCTCGACCCTGCAATGCTGTTCGCAATGCCAAGCGCCGCTCTTTGCGGTTCATCTTCAGGTTATAGTCTCTGGGCTTGGGACCAAAGATAATGCCCCCACCTCGCCACAAGGGTGAGCGGTTTGAGCCAGCCCGAGCGCGACCCGTTCCTTTTTGCCGCCACGGTTTCCGTCCGCCGCCTCTAACTTCGGCGCGGGTTTTTGTGGATGCGGTTCCTTGACGAGCATTGGTCATTTGTCTAACTAATGCTCGATGAACAATGTGAGACGCACTATCTTCTTTGGCGACTTTCAGCTCTAGGGTTGCCTGTCCCACTTCTTCCCCTTGCCAGTTTCGCACTATACAATCGACCATAGTTTTTAGTCCTTAGTCTTTATTCTGGTTGTTCATGATTCATCGGTGGGCATAAACAATGAATAATGAACAATCAACAATCAACAATCCATGACTATCGCCCGACTTTATTCGTGGGTGCAATATTTAAAAGCGCTCCTGGCTTACCGGGAACTGCCCCTTTAATAATCAGTAGGTTTCGCTCTGTGTCTACGCGCACCACCTGTAGTTTGCGAATGGTCTGACGTTTACCACCATAACGACCCGCCATTTTCTTCCCTGGGAAGGTACGACCGGGCGTTGTTCCAGCACCAGTGGAACCGGGTAAGCGGTGGTTTTTTGAACCATGCGCCATAGGTCCGCGCTTAAAGTTATGGCGTTTTTGATAGCCAGCAAAGCCGCGACCGATGGTATTTCCAGAGACATCAACTAGTTGACCCGCACTAAATATCTCCGCATTAATAACTTGACCGAGTTGGAATTCGTCAGTGTTATCTAGGCGATATTCGCGCAGGTGACGTAAAGGGGGAGCCTCAGATTTGGCTAAATGCCCCTTTTCTGGCTTATTGACTGCCTTTTCCTTAACTTCGTGATAGCCCAGTTGCACAGCACTGTAGCCATCCGTTTGCTTGGTTTTGATTTGAGTCACCCGACAAGGACCCGCTTGAACGACTGTGACAGGAAGGGCGCGTCCTTCCTCGTCAAAGACTTGGGTCATGCCGAGTTTCGTGCCGAGGATACCGACAGACACTGGCTTCTCCTTTCTAGACGGTACAGCGAGGCAAATTTGGCGTTGATTCACAAGTGAATCCGCTCTACCTCAGCAGGTTATCTTCCTGACTAATCGACAGGGATTTCCTCGATTGAGGGTAATTCTTGCCTGGTTAGTTGTGGAAATTTGGGTTAGTTACTGACTAACCGCGTCGCCTTGGAACGCTGGGACTTAAAGAGTTATCTCCTCAGTATCCCCACGAGGCGCAGTGCAAGTGCCAAAGGTCAAAAGCTGCTACTACAAGAGCTATCTGGCTTTTTGATCTGAGTTCACTCTAGTTCCACTGTAGAACTAGCATACCTCAACTTGGTAGTTTGACTGGATAAATCCAAGACCACAGCTTCTGTTAACCTAAGTTGCGATCGAGTAAGTCGCGATCGCGCAACCTAGCAATTTGGTCACAATTGCTCAGTATAGAATAATTCCCTAACTTTGTCTAGGAAATTGGCGACAATTTTATGCATCCGAGTCAGCTCGCCTGGAAAGCCGCACGCTCATTCACAATCCGGGGAACCCGCCAACCCGCCATGCACCTGGTCTAAGCCTCCACCTTAAATGGTACGCTCAAAAGCTGGACAATTAATTTGTGGAACAGGTGTAAGGGAGTGATTCCAGACTTCGACGAAAACGGCAATCTACCACCAGGAGTGCATTTTTGCGAATGGGAGGAATTTGTAGAACGATTTGGAACCAATGCGCTTAGGTTGCGTTTAATACGGGGACTGCAAATGGCAATGGATCAGCTAAAAGCAGCAGGTTGCCGGACAATATATATCAATGGCAGCTTTGTTACCATCAAAGCAGACCCAAGGGATTTCGATGCCTGTTGGGATAGAGAAGAGGTAGATATAGACTATCTCAGAATTCATGCTCCTCGATTACTGAATCATTATGACCGTGCTGGACAGAAAGCTAAATATGGAGGTGAAATCTTTCCATCCGACCAACCCATCGGCAATTACGGAATGGATTCTTTTGAATTATTTCAGCAAGATAGAAAGTACAATAAAAAAGGGATTATTGCCATAGATTTAGTGAGGTGGAAATTATGATTAAAGATGAAAAAGAGTATACAGTTACTCAGGGGCTTATCGGAGAATTTGAAAAATCTATAGCCGCAACAGAGAGGGATGAAGCCAGGAAAACAAATGATCCTGACGGCTGGGAGCTGATGAGAAGTTCATTACAATCTCATCTCGATAAATTAAAAGCAGAAATCGCTGAATATGAAAGGCTTACATCCCACGATCGCCACAGCCCTATCGTACTGAATCTCGACGATCTTGACTATTTCCCGCAAGTTTTAATTAAAGCGCGTATGGCGGCTAAACTCAGCCATCAAGAACTAGCGAACTTAGCTGGACTTACGGAAGAGCAAATCAAACGCTATGAAGGTAATGATTACGAAGATGCCAGTTTCCTGGATGTCAGATTTGTGATTGATGCCCTAGATATTAAAATTCAAAACGGGGAGTTTTTAATTCCTTTAGATACGCTGAGAAGAACTCCGATTACTAAAGAAGAATTGCTAAAGTCTCAGGCAACAAATCGGGAGCAAAGCAGTACGAATTGAGATTATTAGATTGTGCGATCGCTACTTATGCAAATATAATTTTTATTTTGCGGATAATTGTAATGTAAAAGTTACTATTTTAATTAAAATTTAGATATAATTTATAATCGAGATATAGCTACTTCTAATATTTACTGAAGTATCTATATTTAATTTCTGGATGCTTTGCTAAAAAGCGTTCTATTTCTAGCCGAGACCACTCATCTATTTCAATACTTGTCTGGTCAGCAATTGCTTCTAACTTGTCATATAGTGCAGAGTCGATAATACCGCTGGTCATTCGAATAATCGTGATCGCATAATTTCATTTATCCTAGCAAGCTGAGTCGTCCCTACCCAAACCAATTCCGACTTATCACCAGGAATTGCCAAGAGCGATCGCAGTAAGATAGATCTAAAACGAGGTGAATCATTGCCCATTCTTTAGATGGTTATTCTGGATATGAATCGGATGTAATTGTTTTGGATGAACTTGAACTGATTGATGAACCAGATTGGGAAAGTTGCTCTATCATCACTCTGGGCAAATCGCTCAAGATCATTATAGAGGCTTTGTCTAAGTCCTAGGGATGTTACGTCAGATGTAGGGGCGCAAGGCTTGCGCCCTTGGTGATGTACAATCATATAAGCTCTAATTAATAGAAGAAATTGCAGCAGTATAGCATGGCGGTCAATGGAAATGGCAGAGGTATGGGTACAATAGGAGAAAGATCATGAGGTTTATTGATTCGGTATATTTAATCGATGGCATACAGTAGTTTCACCTTAGCTAAAGCTAAAAAAGAGTTTAACTTAACGACTGTTGAAGGAGGACGGTTTCTACCACCCATTGATCCTATAGCTCCTAGTGCTAGGCTACAAGAAGCGTTGACCGATTTGCCGTGGGCTATTGCGGTTGGCTCAGAAAAGGCTAAGTCAGAGGGGATTATTTATCCCATTTTGCAAGAGGTGAGACGAATTTTTAGAAATCAGATCAGCCTTTTTTCGGGTCGGGATTTTACGGTGGATATGAGTAAAGGATTGAATGGCTATGTTGATTACTTGATTAGTAGTTCTCAAGAACAATTGGAGATTGAAGCACCAGTGGTTGTGGTGGGGGAAGCCAAACGAGATAATCTGAATGAAGGCTTGGGACAGTGCATCGCAGAAATGGTTGCTGCTCAAATGTTTAATCAAGCTAATCAGGTGAGTATCTCGACAATTTACGGGTCAGTTAGTAACGGGACTCAATGGCGTTTTTTGAAATTAGAAGGGTCAACAGTAACTATAGATTTGATGGATTATGCTCTACCTCCAGTAGACCAAATTTTAGGTTGTTTGATTTGGATGGTTGGAGTATCTACAAATTCGTCTCCCCAGGCTCACCTCGACTAAAAGGAATGATGCTTACGAAAAAATGATACTGAAAATTTGCTTATTTATATAGAAAACATTTAGGGACGCACCGACGTGCGCCCCTACCCATCCTGTTGATAATACTCACTATTTTTTCCCCAGATCAGGGATAACCAACATAAAAAGAATACCGAAAACAATAATCGCCAGAGCTTGTTCTGTGGTCAGTAGATTCGGTCTGACTAGATACAAGACAGCAAAGCCAAGTAACGCAATTGTCAGATTCCGAGACAGCAGCCCCGGCATTACCAGAGTCGCAATGATGCAAAATGCGATTATTGCAATGGCTACTTCCATGGTTTGTGTTTCCTTGTTTCGGGTAATTACAGGGCGTTTAGCAAGGCGGAAAGCCTAACCGATCGCCTACTATCAATCAGCCGTTACCTTTAACCCGATTCCTCGTGGACAAGATTTGTCGGTTTCTGTCGGGTTGGCTTGTGTACGGGTTCCCCCTATACGTTATACGGCACTCGGCAACGTAACTCTAAACTATCTCAAAACCGCTCATAAGTCAGTAGTGAGCAACTGCTCATTTGGACTCTACGCGATCGCAACCCCTAGAAAACACGCCTATCCCTTATCCCAATAAGGCTTTCCCTAACTTCGAGTCCGGGTAAAGTTGTGTTAAAATCTTAAAAGAAAGTAGCACATTTTAGCAACTATTTGGGTTAAACATGGCGGTTTAGCTCACTTTTTGCGCTTTTTTTGCCTAAATCCTGAATTTTTATGGAGTTTTTCGTTCTATGAGTACCTCCCAAGAGCGGATTGTCCCGACAAATCTTCGCAGCGAAATGTCTAGGTCATACCTAGAATATGCCATGAGCGTCATCGTGGGTCGGGCGCTACCCGATGCGAGGGATGGACTCAAGCCTGTACATCGGCGGATTCTCTATGCGATGCATGAACTGGGACTCACGCCCGATCGCCCGTTCCGTAAATGCGCCCGTGTTGTGGGTGAAGTCTTGGGTAAATATCATCCCCACGGCGATACAGCGGTGTACGATGCCTTAGTTCGCATGGCACAAGATTTCTCCATGCGATCGCCCCTAATTAACGGACATGGTAACTTTGGGTCGGTGGATAATGACCCACCTGCGGCAATGCGTTACACAGAATGCCGCTTGCAATCCTTAGCCACAGACTCCCTACTCCGGGACATTGAGTCAGAAACGGTCGATTTTCTGGATAACTTCGATGGATCACAACAAGAACCCATCGTTCTCCCCGCCCGGGTTCCCCAGATACTCCTGAATGGATCATCGGGTATTGCCGTTGGTATGGCAACCAATATCCCGCCCCATAATTTGGGGGAATTGGTAGATGGCTTAGTCGCCCTAATCCATAACCCAGAAATCACCGAAAAAGAATTGATGCAGTATATTCCCGCCCCTGACTTTCCCACTGGCGGTCAAATCCTGGGCAGATCCGGCATCAAAGACGCCTACACTACCGGACGCGGTTCCATCACCATGCGGGGTGTAGCGCAAGTTGAAACCATTGAACACCGGGGACGCCCCGATAAAGAAGCGATTATTGTCACCGAATTGCCCTACCAAACCAATAAGGCGGCACTGATTGAAAAAATTGCCGAAATGGTGAATGATAAGCGCATTGAAGGCATTTCCGATATTCGCGACGAAAGCGATCGCCGGGGAATGCGGGTGGTGATTGAACTGAAGCGGGATGCCTATCCCCGTGTAGTTCTCAATAATCTTTATAAGCAAACCCCCCTGCAAAGCAATTTTGGTGCCAATATGTTGGCATTAGTCGGGAATGAACCGCAACTGTTGACAATCAAGCAGTTCCTCGAAGTCTTCCTGGAGTTCCGCATTGAAACAATTACCCGGCGCACCCAATACGAACTCCGCAAAGCGGAAGAACGGGATCATCTATTGCAAGGGTTACTCATTGCCCTGGATAACCTAGATGCGGTAATTGCCGTCATTCGCGCTGCTAATGATACCGCCACCGCCAAGAGTCAATTAATCGAGCAATTCGGACTGTCTGAACCCCAAGCTGATGCCATTTTGCAAATGCAACTGCGACGCTTAACGGCATTAGAAGCCCAGAAAATTCAAGCGGAACACGAAGAGTTACAAGTTCGCATTGCCGATCTGCAAGACATTCTGGCAAATCGATCGCGGATTCTGGAAATTATCGAAACCGAAGCGCTGCAGATTAAAACCACCCACGATACACCCCGTCGCACTGCAATTCAAGAGGTGGAAGGGGAACTGGATGATATTGACTTAATCGCCAATGAAAAAGCGGTGATTTTAGTCACTGAACAAGGGTATATCAAACGGATGCCGATTCACTCCTTTGCCGCCCAAGCCCGGGCAACACGGGGCAAAGCCGCCGCCCGGATGAAGGAAGATGACGGGGTTGAGCATTTCCTCACCTGCTGTGATCATGACAGCCTCCTATTTTTTAGCGATCGCGGTGTGGTTTATTCCCTACGCGCCTACCAAATCCCCGCCGCATCTCGCACCGCCAGAGGGGTTCCCATCGTGCAGATGCTTCCGATTCCCCACGATGAAAAAATTACCTCGGTTGTACCTGTTTCTGAGTTCACCGATGATGTTTATTTGGTGATGTTAACTCGTAAAGGGTATATCAAAAAAACGGCGTTGGATGCCTTTAGTAATATCCGGGCAAATGGTTTAATTGCCATTTCTTTGGGTGAAGGCGATCAACTGCGCTGGGTGCGTCTATGCCGAGCCGAAGATAGTATTATCATTGGTTCGAGTCAGGGCATGGCAATTCATTTTAAAGCCGATCACGATCAACTGCGTCCCCTAGGTCGGGCGACACGAGGGGTGAAGGCGATGAAACTGCGCTCTAAGGATGAGTTGATCAGTATGGATATTCTCCCGGCTCAAGTTGTCGAGAGGCTGATTGCTACAGCTAACAGTGAAGAGGTGGAAACAGAAGACGATACCAGCGATGAAGTGAATGGGGAAGAAGTTCACGAAACCGCCGGTCAAGGACCTTGGGTTTTGGTGGTTACCACAGGCGGTTTAGGTAAGCGAGTACCAGTGTCTCAATTCCGGCTGCAAAATCGGGCAGGAATGGGATTAGTGACAATTAAGTTCCGCCATAAGAAAGATAAACTCGCTGCATTGCGGGTGGTGAATGAAGGGGATGAGTTGATGATGGTGACAATGCGAGGGATTATTATTCGCCAAGCCTTGGATGCCATTTCCCCCCAATCCCGAATGGCGACAGGGATACGAGTACAGCGCTTAGATGAAGAGGATGCGATCGCAGCGGTGGCGTTAGTTCCTTTATCGGGTTCTGAGGAAGAAGCTGAAGCATTGGATGAAGCGTTGTAACGTCAATTAGGGAACAGGCAACAGTTTTCATCTGACTTCAATCCTAGCGTTTAGATCCCCCTAAATCCCCCTTAAAAAGGGGGACTTTGATTAATTTCTGAATGTATTTGATGTCCCAATTACCCTGGTGACTGCTGAATTAAGGCAGTTGTCAGTTAGCGGTGAGATAGGGCGGGTTTTGTTGTTCAGTTATTTCTGAATGGCTGATTTTATTTCCTAAACCCGCCCCTACAATTGACCGCTCAAGGCATTCAATGGTACAAGTAAATTTACTATAATTGAGCCATTTCTATTTCACTTTCACGCCTTATCCCACTCTCTCACCATGAAAAGAGGGGAGCAAGATAAGAGAAGAAGAAAGCGGTGTTACAGACGTGATTTTGAAGCATCGGGGAGTGATTGTTTCCCCTTCTCCCATGATGGGAGAAGGGGTTAGGGGATGAGGGCTGGCTTACCTTCAGTTGGTTTCCTCTGGTGAGGGAGAAGAAGAATCCGGAGACCAAACCCCAATATCAACCGTCATCGATATAATACCTGCGATCGCGGCGGCTATTCCCAGAATTCCCCCCACTATTTTCCCCACCTTCACCCATTCCGCCTTCGTTTGCGGAAATCCAGGAACCCTTATCCCCCGCCTGATACCCAATAACGCTAACCACTCCTCCATTGTTTGCGGGCGATCGCCATATTCCAATTTCATACCCTGGACAATCGCCTGATTTACCCGCTCAGAAATATCAAATTTTAGCGTCTTCGGTTCAACTAACTCAGCAATATCATCCAAACGATCTAACGCCGTTGCGGGAAATTTCCCGGTGAGTAAAACATATAATGTTGCAGCTAACGAATAAACATCTGTATACGCCCCCTGTTTTCGGTTCGTTGAACTTAACTCCACCGGGGCGAATTGCTTATCTTTCCAACGAGAAGTTAACGGATTATTAAACTCTCCGGCTAAATCAAAATCAATCAGCACCGCCTGCTGCTTTCCAGCGCGTACCATAATATTCTCTGGCTTCACATCCCGATGCAGCAATCCCTGTTGATGCACCTCAATTAACGCTTCACCCACCTGCTGGATATAAACCAAAGCTTCCTGTTGGGGTATGGGTAGCGTCAAGTCAGAAAGTTTAATCCCGGCGATATACTCCATCAAAATACAAAACAGTGACTCCTCTTGAAACGTGCGGTAAACTCGGACAATATGAGGATGTTTACAACGTTCCAGCTTCAGCGCCTCATCACAAAACTTTGACTCGATACTGGTTCGTTCTACATCCGGAAGTTGACTGAGAATATCCTGATTGAGGGTTTTGACAACAAAATCCTTTCCGGTATCATCCTGAACCCGATAGGTAATCGCACAACGTCCTCGTCCTAATTCCTGTTGTATCGTGTACTTGCCATTTTGTAACGTCTGTCCCGTTATCCAAGCCATTACCTGTAAATCCAAGACGTTACCTTATTCTGACACAAGGGCAATTTGTCTTATGTCTTATGTAAAGGTTTGAGGACTATTTACAGAACTTAATATAGTTTGGGCTTTTTCCACAAACCGACTTAGTCAGGCATGATGTAATAGGAAAAAAGAACAAGGAATCTAGGCGGAATGTCACTGACTGGTATGCTGGTGGGTTGAGCGAAGTCGAAACCCACCCTACGATAGATAAAGGGTTTTGGCACTCCCTAAATGCTTAAGGAGCGTGCTATTCAACCTAGGCGTGTTGATAATCTTTAACTCAATTAACAAAATTGATGTCTCGGTACTTATCAGCGGATTTATCAGATAATTATAAATTAATAAAAGTCCTATTCATCAAAAATAAAGCGTAAAAAAAGCCAAAACACGGCTGACATGTTCTCTGTTTTCGGAAACAAGTAAACAATTAAGATTTATTTTGTTTTAACTCAAATATCTGTAGTCAAGATATCCTAGACGTTATCTAAAGAAAAATTAGTCAGATCATTGGCTAATTCAGGGTAAAGGCAAATAACGAATGGATATCGTAGAATACAATCGCATCAAGCTGACCATCCGCCATCGACCTCTTTTGCTGTGGCTTTTGAGTAGTATTCTCGCCGCCGTTGGGCTAGGGGTAATTGCCTTTCAAGGCGGCTCAGCCCTAACCTGTCAGCGAACTGGACAAACGGGCAGTTGTGAATTGGTTAACTCCAGGTTGGTCGGAGCAAAGGTTAGAACTATTCCTTTAGACAGTTTACGAGATGCCAGCATTGAGAGCAATCCCAGGAATGAGAGTAATGATACTTATCGGGTTGTCCTCTTGACTAGAAGCAGTGAGATTCCCTTGACGTCGAACTATAGTTCCGATAGTAATCAGCAAGAATCTATTGCTTCCCAAATTAATACTTTTATTATGAATCAAGACCAGGTATCCCTGAACGTGCAGCAAGACGATCGCTGGTTTAGCTATCTGTTTGGCAGTTTATTGATCGGGGTGGGGTTGTTCGTGGCGGTGCGTAAAGGGAAAGTCGTTACCTTGAGCTTTGATAAAGTGCGCGATCGCATGATGCTCAAGCAACGGGGTTTGCTCAGGGGTACAACCATAGAACTCCCTCTTGCCGAGATTGTTGATGTGACGATAGAAACGATTAGAGATGCCAAAGATCGCCAGATAGAGCGAGTGGCTCTGGTTTTGAATTCGGGTAAGCATTTAGCCATCACTCCTGATGCTGATCCATTCTGGGACTACAAAAAAGTGGCTCACTGCATTCGCCTCTTTCTGAATCTCAACTCGGAACAGTCGTCGGGAAAGACGCCACAGCTCTGAGCAGGAGAAGCTGGGGGAGATAGGGGAGATGGGGGAGATGAGGAACACCTCGACTTCGCTCGGTGTGTCAGATGAGGGAGATGGGCGAGATGGGGATTCAGCCAGGGCGGGTTTAGTGAAATTAGGGTTTTCTCCTAAACGTTATCGGTAAAACCCGCCCCTACACACTTCAACACTCAAAACTTTATAACAACGCGCTAACCTATTCCTGGTAGGCTGATAGCTGAGATTAACAGCGTAGATGGCTAATATGGGACTGAATCGGCGGACTTTCCTGCAAAAAGCTGGCTGGGGTCTAGCGGCACTGGGAGTCAGTGAAACGGTACTATCACTCCTTGGTGATAAAAGTTTAGCCGTGCCTTTGTTGGAGCGTTATTTTCAGGTGCTGGCACAACCCGGTGGACGTAAGTTGGCACTTCTGGTGGGGATCAATGAGTATCCGCGCACGACAGCTTTGGCGGGGTGCGTAACGGATGTAGAGTTGCAACGAGAACTGTTAATTCATCGGTTTGGGTTCCAGGCGAACGATATCGTGACGCTGACGAATAGCCAAGCCACTCGCGAGACGATTGAAACCACGTTTATTGAACATTTGACCAAGCAAGCCGAGGCAGGTGATGTGGTTGTCTTCCACTTTAGTGGTTACGGTAGCCAAGTGCAGATGCCTCAGCAAGATGAAACCGTAGCCTCGGCGGTACGCTGGCAAAACAGTTTTGTACCCGTTGATGGGATCTTACCCACAAAAGGCGAACCTGCTGCTAATGATTTTTTAGCAGAAACCTTGGCATTGCTGTTGCGATCGCTAAAGACGGATCAGGTGACAACAGTCCTTGATACCAGTCATACGCAAGCGGTGAATATCCTCAAAGGCAGTTTAAAAGTACGCTCTTCTCCCCGCAAACCCGCCCTAGCGCCGAATCCAGACGAACTGGCGTTTCGAGAACAACTCGTGCAGCGGCTCAAAGCCTCATCCAAACCCTGGAAATCATTAGATAAATCCATGCAAATGCCGGGATTGGTGTTAACGGCGGCGGGTTCGTCTCAACCCGCAACCGAGATGCAGTGGAATGGCTTTAGTGCGGGTTTATTCACCTATGCTCTAACTCAGCATCTGTGGCAAGCCACGGCTGCAACCAGCGTTCAGATTAGCGTCAGTCGCGCCACTGGGATGATTAATCAATTCGCGGGTAATGATCAACAGCCTCAGTTAACGGGTCAAAAGAGCCAAAATTCCTTGCTTGCCTATTACTTATCCCCCAATCCTCCCTTGGGGGCAGATGGAGTTGTCACGGGGATTGAAGAGAATGGCAAAGTGGCACAGCTATGGTTAGCGGGATTACCGGCACCTGTGCTGGATTACTATAGTCCCAATTCGGTTCTAGAGTTGCTCGATGAATCGCTGAGTTTACCGCCGTCGCCGCCCGAAAATTCCTCAGCTACGGATAACCCCGCCCAACCTGTCCCTAAATCCGTTCAACTCCAACTGCGATCCAAAGACGGGTTAACCGCCAAGGCACGTATCCTGAGTGGCAATGGTGGGGAAAAAGTGCAACCGCAAGTGGGTCAACTGATACGCGAACGGATTAGAGTTTTACCCCGAAATATGGGTTTAACGATCGCCCTGGATACTCACTTAGAACGCATTGAACGGGTGGATGCAACCAGTGCCTTTGCGAGTATTCCTTCGGTGTCATCCGTTGTCGTTGCTGGGGAACAAGCAACAGATTATGTGTTTGGCAGAGGAAAAAAACAGGCAACAGAAACATCAGAACCGAAGTTTAAAGGAGGCTATGGACTCTTTTCCCGTGCCCGGAATCCCATTCCGAATAGTTTAGGCGAGGAGGCTGAGGCAGTTAAATCAGCAGTGAATCGCTTAAATCCCAAATTTAAAACCTTGTTGGCAATGAAATGGCTGCGGTTGACCGCGAATGAAGGGTCATCGCGCCTGGGGATGCGGGCGTCGCTGGAAATGATTGCCCCGGAAACCAAGACAATCATCCAACGGGAAACCTGGCGCACGTCTGTTGGGTTCGCTACCAATAAAACGAAGAAAAATGCGAGTAATACATCGCCCTCGGTGGGATCAGCAACAATGCCCAAGTTACCCATTGGTAGTCGGGTGCAGTATCGCGTAGAAAATTATAGCGATCGCCCTTTGTATTTCATGGTGTTGGGTTTGGAAAGTAGCGGCGGTGCGATCGCGTTTTATCAACAACTCCCTTCCCCGGAAGGATTGGAGTCAGAGCAAAATCCACCGTTGATTAGTGGTGCGATCAAACCTGGGGAAACTCTGATTCTGCCCCAACCTTCGGCATCCTTTAATTGGATGATTCCCGGTCCTGTGGGTGTGGCGGAAATTCAACTGATTTGCAGCCCTTCTCCGTTCAAAGGTGCGATCGCGGCATTAGAAGCCGCCATGCGTCCCAAGGGAGAGGGAGAACGAGTTGGTGATTTGTTTAATCCCCTGGAAGTCACACGGGCGATTCTACAAGACTTGCATCAGGCGAGTAACATTACTCCCGATAAGTTGGGTATCGGTTCTGATGTGTATGCATTGGATGTGAATGCTTGGGCAACCTTGAGTTTTAATTATCAGGTGGTTTCTTGATTCGTCATTCGTCATTCGTCATTTGTCATTTGCCATTCGTCATATCATGTCCGCCTAAATAGTCATTATTCCTTTGACCTGCCCTGGAGCCTCCTGCCTTATGCCTTCTGTCCTCTATAGCCTTACCAAGGCAGGTTAGGACATTTTTCCTGTTGCCTCGCGATGCGTCGTAAACCCAAGGCTAGTCCCCAATCCTGTTCCTCTTCCTCGACACCCTGGCGTGCGATCGCGGGTGTAGCGGCGGCGACGCTTGTGGTTGTGGGTGTTCTCAACTATTACAAGTATCCGATTTTGAGTGCGATCGGATTTACGCCCAGAGCCATGTATGAGGGGATTATGGGCGGAGATATTGAAACCGTTAAATACTATCTCGACCGAGGCGTTCATGTAAATGCCAGAGAACATCAGAATCATACACCCTTACACTGGGCGGTGAGTAATAATAAACCTGAAGTTGCCCAACTGCTTATTGATCGGGGGGCGGATCTTCATATCCGCTATGATGCGGATGGTCATACTGTATTGCACATTGCTGTGCAGCATGACACAAAAGCGATGGCAGAACTTCTCGTTGAGCAGGGTGCAGATGTTCACGCGACGGATAACTTTGGCAATAACTGTCTCCATTTTGCTCTGACAAAGCCAAATACATCCTATTACTACGGTATGAGTTTGACTGGACGCAAACCTTCACGGGATGTTGTCGAATTTCTGATTACTCAAGGTGTTGATATTCATGCCCCAAACAAAGCCAGTCACACCCCTTTGGAGTTAGCGCGATCGCACCAAGAGGTTGCTGACTTATTTTACGGTTACAACAGCACTGATTAAACTCTTAGCATGAATGGCACTGAAATAAACAGTGTGAGATCGCCAAAACCTTTGATATACCGTAGGGTGGGCATTGCCCACCAACCTGACGATTAAATTATGGAACAATTACATCAGCCGGGAGATATTATTACCGAACGTTACCGCATACTCGATACCTTGGGTCAGGGAGGTGTTGGCATAACTTACGCGGCTAAAGACTTAAAAACGGGTCAAAACGTTGCCCTAAAAGTTCTATCGCTGCGTCGCATGGAAGACTGGAAAAAGATAGAACTCTTTGAGCGAGAAGCCCGCATCTTAGCTCAACTCAAGCATCCTGCCATTCCCCGTTATTTCGACTACTTCCAAGTTGATACGACTGACGATCGCAGTTTCTATATTGCACCTGTAATTCATCGCGATATTAAACGTGGGATTGCGAAGTAAACTGAGTCAGGTTTTAGCTCTGATCAATCTGGTTTGGAATGGATTGTTAGCGTTAACGATTTGGATGGTTTTAGAATTGTCATTATTTCTGAAATCCTCTAATCTGATTCCTTTAGGGATTTGTGTGCTAATAGGCTTATGGTTGTTAACTCGATTTCTCTACGGCACATTATCTCGGACACGAGTAGAAATTAAAGAGCAGGAGTTCCAGTTACAGAAGTGGTTACTGGGTTCGTGCTATGCTGTTCGGCATTTAAACCTTAATATCAATAACGGCGAAAGCCTTGTAGTGCGTGAAGCGAAGCCATGCCGCAGGCTTTGCATCTTGCTCGCTACTAATACCCAATTTAAATGCATGACAGCTTATCAAACGGTTAAGGGGAATACGGGGGACATTGATCAGGTCGATTTGAAAACTATTCAGTCGCCTATTAGTAACAATACACTTAGATTATGTGTATTTAAATTAAAGCATAAAGATATAATATTTGGTACATTATTAACCCCGTTAGAGAAAAAGTGGATCATGAAAGAAATGGGGAATTTTGTGAAAAAAATCCATGGGTTTAAGTAGTGGCGTGACACACTTAATTAGATAGATTAGATTCGGCTTGTAGTAGGGGATGCAAACCCTAGATTCCGTTGGGTTTCCTTGCGTCAACCCAACCTACAACCTAAAATGTGTAGTCCCTACTCCTGTGAGGAGTTGCGATCGCGGCGAGTCAATGGTCTCAAACCCTAGGCGCTGTGTTCTCTGGCTGTGTTCTCTGTGGCGATTACCGTAGAAATAAGCCATTGTCTGTGCCAAAAACTTGTTAGGATTTGTAACATGGCTAATTCTCGTATCCAAAAATTATTGGGCTATCTGCGCCCTCATACCACTCAGGTATCCTTGGGTATCCTGGCTTTGCTGATTGTCAATGCTGTGGGAGTCTATATTCCCCTCTTGATTCGGGATAGTATTGAGGAACTCCGCATCGCCTTCGCCTTTGATCAGGTTGTCGGACTGATCTTTATCCTGGCATCCTTGATGTGGGTGATTCGCATGGCGTCGCGTATCCTCATCTTTGGAGTGGGGCGTCGGGTAGAATTTGACCTCAAGCAAAAGATTTTTCAGCATCTGCTTACCCTAGAACCGTCTTATTTCTCGACGAATACAGCCGGTGATTTGATTAACCGCGCCACGAGTGATGTGGACAATATCCGCCGTCTTGTCGGGTTTGCGGTGTTGAGTTTAGCCAATATTGTCTTTGCCTACGGTTTGACGCTACCCGTGATGATGTCGATTGAGTGGCGGCTGACGTTCTTGGCGCTGGCGGTTTATCCAGTTATGTTGATCACAGTGCGTCTGTTTAGTGATAAGCTGCGTACCCAACAGCAGGCGGTTCAGGAAGAACTCTCTAATCTTAGCGAATTGGTTCAGGAAGATATGAGTGGTATCTCCCTGATTAAAATTTACGCCCAGGAAGAAAATGAACGCCGTGCCTTCCGAGGTTTGAATCAACGACTGTTATCGGCAAATCTGGGATTAGCCAGCACTCGTAATGTCCTGTTTCCAGTGATTGAAGCCCTATCCTATATCAGCTTACTCCTGTTGATGTGGTTTGGATCGGGTGCGATCGCGCGGGGGGCGATTACTATAGGAGATTTTGTCGCCCTGATTCTTTATGCGGAACGCTTAGTCTTCCCCACCGCCTTACTCGGATTCACGATTACTACCTATCAACGGGGTGAGGTGAGTATTGACCGAGTAGAGTCAATTTTAACCATTGAACCCAAAATTAAAAATGCCCCCGATGCGATCGCGCTTCCAGAACCGATTCAGGGGGAGTTGAAAGCCGATCGCCTCAGCTATACATTCCCTGATGCCAAAACTCCCGCCCTGCAAGCCGTTGACTTTCATATTCATCCCGGTGAAACGGTGGCAATTGTCGGGGCGATTGGTTCCGGAAAATCAACCCTGGCAAATGTTTTGCCTCGCCTGTTAGATATTGCCCCGAATCAGTTATTTCTGGATAGTTCCGATGTCACTCAGATACGCTTACCCGATTTAAGATCCGCGATCGCCTACGTTCCCCAAGATAGCTTTTTATTTAGTACCAGCCTAAAAAATAACATTGGCTACGGCGCACCGGGAAGCGAACAGCCGCAGATAGAACAGGCGGCTAAACAAGCCCAAATTCACTCCGAAGTTCTCAATTTTCCCCAACAGTATGAAACAATGGTGGGAGAACGGGGAATTACTCTGTCTGGCGGTCAGCGTCAGCGCATCGCCCTGGCTAGGGCTTTAGTGATGGATGCGCCGATTCTGATTTTAGATGACGCCCTCTCTAGTGTGGATAATCAGACGGCAACCCAAATTTTGGCAAATCTTGCCACAGGCGTTGACCGCAAAACGGTGATTTTCATCTCCCACCAACTCTCCGCCGCCGCTACCGCTGATCGGATTTTTGTCATGGATGCGGGGAAGATTGTGCAAATGGGGACTCACTCTGAACTGATCCAACGTCCAGGGCTTTATCAAGACTTGTGGAGTCAGCACCAGATTGAGGAAGTTTTGCATTAGTTACAGGGAACAGGGAACAGGGAACGGGGAACGGGGAACGGGGAACAGGGAACAGGGAAAATGTAAAGTTTTGGTAACGAATAATTAGAATTGTCACCGATTTAATTAAAGGTAAAAATCGATACAATTCTCCATCAGTACAGTAGGTTAGTATTCAAAGGGACATTGTGAAAAGCAATAGTCAAATGTTTAGCATTTGCCTCAATCGTGCATTTGACCTATCGTTGCTTTATGCAGCTTCATGGAATACCAGGGATTCGCGCTCAGGGTGTTTGGCTTTTGTCACTTCCCCAGGTTTTAATTAAACAGGGAAGAACTGAGAAATCTTAAACGGAATAATTAATCCAGATTGCAATAAGATGATTAATTAATTGATCACGTCAACAACAAAAAGCAACGGTTAAAGGATTATTGGACAGTAGAGAGGCACTTAACGGGAGAACATTTCGGGAACATCAGTAATGAGCGAATTCAACCAGTCAGTGATCAGATCTGGTGCTGCGATCCGTGTTGGCATTTTACATTCTTTAAGCGGCACGATGGCGATTAGCGAAGCCTCGTTAAAGGATGCAGAATTGATGGCGATCGCGGAAATTAATCAAGCGGGTGGTGTCTTAGGACATCAGATAGAACCCGTGATCGAAGATGGCGCATCCGAATCGGCGACGTTTGCGATTAAAGCCAGAAAGCTGATCGAACAAGATCAAGTGGTTACCATTTTTGGCGGGTGGACTTCTGCAAGTCGCAAGGCGGTTTTACCCATCTTAGAAGAACTCAACGCCCTGATGTGGTATCCGGTTGAATATGAAGGACTCGAATGTTCTCGCCACATTTTTTATACGGGTATTTGTCCAAATCAACAAGTTGGTCCAGCGGTTAACTGGTTGCTGGAACATAAGGGGAAGCGCTTTTATCTGATTGGATCTGACTATGTTTTTCCCCGAACCGCGAACAAGTTAATTAAGGCGCAACTTAAACAGCAAGGGGGAAGTTTAGCGGGGGAAGAATATGTTCCTTTAGGGATGACAGAGTTTGGCGATTTGATCGCTAGAATTAAAGAAGCTAAACCGGATGTGGTCTTTAATACCCTGAATGGGGACAGTAATTTAGCGTTTTATCAACAGTACCAAGAAGCCGGAATCACGGCAGCGGAGATTCCTATCTTAGCGGTGAGTGTCGCTGAAGAGGAACTGCGGCGAATGGGGGGGAATATCGCGGCAGGTCATTATGCCAGTTGGAGTTACTTTCAGAGTATTAATACCCCGAAAAACCGCGAATTTGTCCAGAACTTTCAGGCACGTTATGGTCAAGAACGGGTGACCAGTGATCCGATTGAGTCGGCGTATACCCAGGTTTATCTCTGGAAACAAGCCGTAGAAAAAGCGGGTGGCTTTGATGTGGAATCAGTGCGAGAAGCGGCGTATGGGCAAACGTTTGCAGCGCCGGGAGGGAAGATTCGGATTGAGACAAATAACCATGTCAGTAAACATTGCCGGATTGGTAAGATTTTGGAGGGTGGTCAATTTGAAATTGTCTTTACCAGTGTCGGACGCCTTAAACCTCAGCCTTGGTTGGGAATTGAAAAGTTAAGTAATCAGATCTCACCCGTGGTCATTGATATGCTGGCAGAGGTTTCCCAATCAATTCAATATAACTGCCAACTGGAACAAAAGTCCCGTGAATTGGAAGCGGCGATGGCGCAACTGGTGACGACGAATGAAAAGTTGCAACGCACTCAAGACCAATTATTGCAAGCCGAAGCCCAATTTCGCGAGTTACAAGATCAAGAAAAACTGTTGAAACGTCGCTTGTCGAGTCAAATTCGCAGTTCGTTGGAATTAGAACAGATTTTGAAGACGGCGGTGAGTGAAATCTGTAGTTTATTGCATATCGATCGCTGCCAGTTTTTGTGGTATCATCCTTACGGTACTCCTCCTCGCTTTGAACCCATGGAAGTGGCGGGAGAGTTAAGTGAAAATAAGGGAGTGCAATGGAATACGGCGGACGAACTTTTGCCGGATTTTCCATCAATGATTCAGCAGCAATCGTTGCTACGGATTGACGATATTGCCAGCGATAGTCAGCTTAAGGGTAAGACGCGCGATCGCTTCCTCAATTCTGGACTGCAAGCTTTGCTAATTGTACCCCTACAAACTCGCAGCAATAAAATTGGTGTGGTGGTTTGTGAACATTATCAGGAGAGTCGCTACTGGAGTGAACAGGAAGTTGAATTAATTGTTTCAGTAGTTGACCAACTATCGAGTGCCATTGATCAAGCTGAACTGTATGCCCATAGTCGCACAACCGCCGCCTTAGCCACCGCGCAAGCGGAACAACTGAAGCAAGCGTTGCATGATTTAAAAGCCTATCAAGCGCAGTTAGTGCAGACGGAAAAAATGTCCACATTAGGGACATTAGTCGCCGGGGTAGCCCATGAAATTAATAATCCCACCAGTTTTATTTACGGTAATCTCCACTATGCCAAAGAATACACCGAGGATTTATTAGAAATGCTGCGGTTGTATCAAGAGTATTATCCTGAACCCGCACCCGAAATTCAAGATCATGCCCAAGCGATTGAGTTAGAGTTTCTGATCAAAGACTTGCCCAAAACTCTGGGTTCCATGGAGATTGGGGCGGAACGGATTCGTCATTTGGTGTTGAGTTTGCGGAATTTCTCGCGTTTGGATCAAGCCCAAATGCAACCCATGGATATTCATGAGGGGATGGAGAGTACCTTACTATTATTGCGGAATCGGCTAAAAGGGAATGGTCACAATCCAGAGATTGAATTAGTGAAAGAGTATGGGGAGTTACCCTTGGTTGAGTGCTATCCGTCGCAGCTTAATCAAGTGTTTATGAATCTCCTGGGTAATGCAATTGATGCGTTAGAGGAAGTTGTCGCCCGGAATGAGACAAATTTTTCGCCGATGATTCGGATTCAGTCAGAAGCGCCATCGGCTGATTATATTCGGGTGAGAATTAGTGATAATGGCTCAGGGATGACGGATGATGTGAAGTTAAAGTTATTTGATCCGTTTTTTACGACTAAGCCGATTGGTAAAGGGACGGGTTTAGGACTCTCGATTAGTTATCAGATTGTTGTAGATAAGCATAAGGGAATTTTGCAATGTCACTCTACTCCTGGACAAGGAACTGAGTTTATTATTGAGATTCCGGTGCAACAAAATCGTCAAGTTGCTGTGAGTCAGGAGATGAATATCCGACTGAAGGCTCAAACCCATTAAGGAGTTGAACCGGATATGATAGAACGGGGCGGTTGTAGACGCGGAGCGGCTTCCCGTAGGGTAACCGCAGCTACACACACTAAACCCGCCTGCGCGGGTTTCATCTAGCTGGAGGTTCCCCGAAGTGCGATCACATTTATGGTGACAAATCCAGGATTAACCACCTGTAGGGGCGACCCGCTTGCATCAATTAAAAACTTCCATCCGTTTAATTGGGTTGGGTCGCCCTGTCTTATTAATTTGGCTAATTAATGCTAAAACAACAGCAGCCTTTCAGTTCTACTAGCCGAGTGATTTCCTTCTCTTGATGATTCTCTGTGGAGTTGCACTGAATTCAAGTTTCAGTTGCCTTGCTCCCCATTGACTAGCTTAGGAAATATCAGCGTTTAAATGGTTGGCTGCTGTTGTTTTTAGATGAGACAGATTTATTGATTTAGCCAGCGTTTTTACCTCTTCTTTTGAATCTAAACGTTGCTTTTGTATCTGTCCGGTGAAGCTTTATTTGCTTCATATTTCTACTTTACCACCTTTGATTGAAAGGACAAGGGAATGATACGTAAGTTTACTTTTATGGAGGAAAATGTGAAGTTTGATTAATGCTTTCCCGATTTGGATATGCTTGACAGACCACTAGGAGCAGAGGAGAGCCTCCTCGCGATCGCGGTTTCTCCCTTCCTGAAACACTTGCTTACATCTGAGCTGAGAGGAGAGGGCGACCCGATCAAATTGAGTGGACTACAATTGTTAATTAATGCAAGCGGGTCGCCCCTACCAGGTATATTTATATTGACAAAATGCCAAACTCACGCTTACTTGACTGTCGAACTACAATCTGTCTAAAAGATAAAGTAAGTTCAGAATGCTTGCAAATCAAACCTTGTTTAACTACCATTCTCCTTCGATGACACGACGATGAGTTGAGCGCATTGCTTGTAGAAGTTGCGTCTCCTCTTCGTCAGGTCGCCCTCTCCTATTCATTTGGCTGGAAATGCTAAAACAACAGCAGCACGTCCGATCGACTTGCTGAGTGATTTCCTTCTTTTAGTAATCCTATCTGGAGTTGCACTGAATTCAAGTTTCAGTTGCCTTACTCCCTATTAACTAGCTTAGGAAATATCAGCGTCTAAATGGTTTGCTGCTGTTGTTTTTAGAGAAGACAGATTGATTGATTTAGCCAGCGTTTTTACCTCTTTCTTTGAATCTAAACGTTGCTTTTGTATCTGTCCGGTGAAGCTTTATTTGCTTCATACTTTTACTTTACCACTCTCAAGTTGAAAGACAAGGAAATGATATGGAAGTTAACATTTGCTCGAAAAATATTAAGTTAAGTTACGATTATGGGCAACAATTGATGATCCGGCGATCATCCTGAACCAGTCGAAAATCAGGATCAAATTGAACAGTTCAATCTCTGGATTAAGTAAAAATACTTAGAGACTATTTGCAGAACACATAATTTGTGGCGTGAGGGTGGGTTTTACTGGGGGTTATCAATGGAATGCATTGATTGTTCTCTAAACTGCTCCTACTGGCGCTGTACTGGCTTTATACCGATCGCGACTGAACTGGCAAGTGATTAGATGATGGGGTTAGTATAGCAGGGAGTATTTTTACAAAAGTTCATTCTTTAGACTCAGAAATTTCCATGACGGATAGGGTAACAACGATGTCCAACGATGTTGATGCGAAGACAGATACAGATATTGAAGCGAAAGCGAAGCAAGTCCGCCTACTGCTTTACTTGTGGGATCTGGGAGGTTCAGATGTTAAGAGGGGTGAACTGACTAAACGACTGAAACGGAAGAAGGAAACAGCCGCTGATTATCAGGATAGTTATGAGACGTTAGAAAACGAGGGTGCGATCGCGGTTTCTCGGTATAAGGTATCTCTGGAACAGCCCAAGGGATTGCAAATGCTGGAAGCAGGGCTGAAAAGTGAGGCGTTTGAGTTTGAGAGTCAGATTGGCGCGAAAACCGCGAATGCGTTACTCAAATGGATTCGAGAACAAGATGTGTCGGCGGGTAGCGTTGGTGATGGGGCGGTTGCAGCCGGGAAGACTGGGGAGAGTGCGATTGAGCAAAGCTCAGCGCCAAAGGCGATCGCGTCTTATGATCAGTTTAAGCAAGTGGCGTTGGATGTCTACGATCAGCTTAACCGCGACTATAACTTAGATGACTTAGTACCGATTTATCGGATAAGGCGAACCATTGGCGATCGCGTGTCTCGTTCCCAGTTCAATGACTGGATGCTGGAAATGCAGGCTAACGATATCTTACAGCTTCAAGGTGGCAGCGTAGAAGATAGCGCACCGGACAAGATTGAAGATTCCATCACAACCGAATTGGATGGATTACGCTGCTATGCCCGACGTTTAACATCATAAAGTCTACAGTCTCTCTATATCGTCTTGGGTGTACTACTGATTCACTTCACATCACACAACAAGGATTAGGTTCATGTCTTCCATTGAAGAATTAATCACAAATAAAAATCCCTTTGCAGGACATACTGTAGTTACACCACTACAGATCTGGGGAAAAAGCTTTCCTGATGTTCCCTCAATAAATGCTCATGCATCTGATGCTGTATTTGATGCGGTGGCTAAAGTGCGTCGCGGGGAACGTCAAACCGTAGGAATTACGATTACGGCTGAAAAAGGGTTAGGCAAAAGCCATATTATCAGTCGGATTCGCCATCACTACCAAGCCAATAGTGATGCGTTGTTTATATACATGAATAAATATGACAACTTAAATAAGATCAATACTCTATTTAACCAAAATGTAGCCACTAGCCTTAAAGCCTTTGGTAGCCAAGGGGTCATGCAGTGGCAAGAATTGGCGGCTGCTTTGATTAATGAAGCCAAAAACTGGAATTACACTCCTCGACAATATATAGCAATTTTTCCCAAGTGGTTGAGCAAATACTCAAACCAAACCATCGATATGCTCGCCAATCCTGTGCTTCAGATTAAACCAGATATTGATAATCCTTATATCGTAACAGCAATTTTGTGGACGCTTTCTTCTGCTCATGCTCGATATGCAATTCATTGGCTTTCTGGTGGCGAGTTAAGTCAGATACAAGCTGAGACAATGGGGCTACCCAATCCTAAAGGAGAAGACAGAGAAGCCGACGCATTAAATAATGCTCGCCAAATTCTCGACATCACCAGTGATTATCGAGTACCCGTGATTTGCTTTGATGAGTTAGATATTGTAGCGATTGATGATAATGGCTTTACTGTAGCCCAACTTGTTGCCAGTTTGGTCAAGGACTTGTATAACACTCTCAAACGCGGTGCTTTCTTGCTCGCTATGTATGCTGATACTTGGAGTCAGCAAGTGAGAAGTTTACCTCAAGCTGAGGCGGTAGTGGCTCGTTTGGCTAGTGAAAGAGCAGATATGCAACCGCTAAAACTGGACTATTTAAACTCAGATAAGGTAATTGAACTTGTTTCCTATTGGCTCCAAGAATTCTATGATGAAAATCAACAAACACCACCTGATCCGATTTATCCATTTGATGAAAACAAATTAAGGGAGCTTGGTAAGCAAAAACCTACGGTAAGGGCAGTGATTCGGTGGTGTGCAGAAAACTTTAAGCTTTCAGAAAATGGCAAAACCAAAAATATTGTTGAGCTTTGTTATCAAACACAGTTAGATGATATTCCGCGAAATATAGATATATTATCAGAAGAGTACAATAATGACATTGCTGATGCTTTAGAATTAGCTTTCTCAACGCTCTGCCAGCAAACAATAGAGGGAGTAACTATTGATAGAGTAGAAGAAATCCAATGTAACAGCGTGGATCAAGGATATATTCACTTCAAAATCGTTGGCAGAGAAAATGAGCAAGAGGTTAAAATTGGAGTGGCTGTTCTTGAGCAATCGGGAGGAAGGTATCAGGGGGCTGCCTTAAAGCGGCTAATTGATTATAAAAAATTTGACTTAACTCGTGGTTGCTTAGTTCGTTCTAAGAAAATTAACTCTGGAGCGAGATTAGCTCAAAATAATGTCGGGAAGCTTTTGCAAGAGAAAGGCGGAGAATGGGTGCTTTTGCAAACTAAAGATATAACTCCACTTCTGGCTATTCTATTCGTCTATAAAAATCGGGAAAGTTACGAACTCAGCAATAATCAGATATTTGATTTTATCAAGCAGAAGCGTTTAGCCATTGATAACGCACTCATTCGAGAAATTTTAAGTGATCCGTCGGGTCAAGAACCTGATAATCTAACGGATGATGATTTGCCGATGAGAATTCCTCAGACTGTTGCTGATGTAGACAATAATATCGAATTAAACGTATAACTTGATAAAAATGAACCAGCAGGTTTTACTTCAAACCGCATTTTGTCTACCCACCCCAGATATCGAAGCCTTGATCGAAGGGCGAATGATCGCCGCTATTCCTCGAATATTCTTGAATCCGGGACGACAATTTGCGCTTTATCCCTCAGATGTATCTAGTAACGCTCTGCCTATCGAACAATATTATCGCTCTAACTTCATCCCCACTGCCCAAAAAAGTCTGGCTGAACTTGGTTCTGAGACAGTTCAAATTAAAGCCTGGGCAAAATGCGAACGTTGTCAAGTCTTGGATGATTCCGAATCCCTTGATTTTTTATCCCAGTTAACTGTATGGACAAAAGCCGGATTAGAGCAAACTCGCGTCAAACGGGGTCATATTTTTTTAGCCTACTTGCGGGTTTATCGACTCCCGCAACCGATTGAAATTCCTGTCCATCCGAGTCCCCGATTTATTCCGCTTCCCCAACCTTTAACCGTGACTCAAGACACACCTGTTTTGAGTCAAACCTTCTTTGAACAGCGCTGTCGCCAGATGGAAGAACGACAGCCGCCTCAACATCCGGAATTAGAGGAATTACAGAGTGCGATCGCGCTATTATCAAACAGTAATCTAGCGGCTAAAGAACTTGACCAAGATATCAAACAATTCTTAGGCTGGAGTAGCCAATCAATCGGGAGATTTGATTCTGATTTCATCTGGATTAAAACAATCGCCGATGTCGGTAACTCTAGCGATGGTCATCACTTTGAAAAACTGGTACGAAAAAGCTTACTAAAATTAGGATTTACCAACTCTAGAAATGACCCAAAAGCTAGCCTAAATCCCGAAGCAACTGGCGGTGCTGGCGGGATTGATTTTTATGCGGATGCACCTTATCCCATCGTTGGCGAATGCAAAGCAACTAAAAGTGAAAAAGTACCCAGCAGAACTCCAGGACAATTAATTCAACTTGGTAAAAATCACCTGCAACAAGACTACGATCCTTGTATAAAACTCATTGTCGCCGCCGGTGAATTAACCCCAGATGCTTTACGAACAACTTTAAATAATCAGATTAGCGTGATTCGTCCAGAAACTCTCCAACATCTCGTGGAATTGCAAGCCCAGTATAAGGGTGCGATAGACTTACTGAAACTCAAAGCCTGCTTGCAAGATGCCTATGGGTTAGCCGATGATAAAATCGAGCAATACCTAGTAGAAGTGCGTCAAGACATCGCCGTGCGATCGCACATCGTCCAATCCGTTAAATCCTTCCAGGAAAATGCAGGGTTAGGCGAAGTGGGAGTTGATGCGATTTATGGTGCGTATATCGGTTCGAGTCCCCCCAAACCCTTAATGCCGAATGAATTGCGTGATATTCTCATTGAACTATCCTCGCCGTTAACAGGCTACTTAGGGAGAAGTAAGGGTAATGAATTGAACCGCGATCGCTTCTATTTCTTGCGCGATTTACCTCTAATTCATTAAGGTTAAGAAACCTTTTGTTGGGGACTCTTCATGAACATCTGTATCAACTTCATGTTGAAACCCCTACTAAATAAGAGATCCCCCTAAATCCCCCTTAAAAAGGGGGACTTTGAGAAATTTATTGTTCCCCCAGATACAAAAATATGCTCGCATCCTCTGGATTTTCTCATGAAACAAAAAGCGAAGAATCCTTTGGTCTCCCCCATGAAACAAAAAGCGAAGCATCCTTAGTCCTCCCCCCTCTTGTAGCTCACAAGGGTAGGTTTTTTAAGATTGGGGTTGAGGTAAGACAAGGTAGACAGGTAGACCATCACTTCGACTTCGCTCAGCGACCGTAGACAAGGAAGAGTGA
>NZ_JAVJNP010000035.1:0-5243 GCF_040217205.1 Coleofasciculus sp. A1-SPW-01
CTCCATTAATTTTATCCCTAAACCCGCCCCTACATTGGATTTTCTGTCCCGATATCAGATTTTCCGATTAACCTGAAACCCGATAACAAAACCCACCGGATTCCCAACCGCGATCGCACCTTTAAAATGTCGGGGTGAAAGTGGAGTCGGGCGGGTTTTGTAGAAAGATGATGGGTGACTCCATTAATTTTGTCCCTAAACCCGCCCCTACATTGGATTTTCTGTCCCGATATCAGATGTTCCGATTCACCTGAAACCTGATCACAAAACTCATTTGATTGTTAACCGCGATCGCACCTTTAAAATGTCGGGGTGAAAGGGTGGAGTCGGGCGGGTTTTGTAGCAAGATGATGGGTGACTCCATGTTTATTGACCAGTCTAAGCTGTTCGGCATTTAAACCGTAATGTCAATAAGGGCGCAATCCTTGTAGTGCGTTAAGCGAAGCCATGCCGCAGGCTTTGCATCTTGCTCGCTACTAATACCCAATTTAAATGCATGACAAGCTTAATCTAAAAGCGCTAAAGCGCAAACAAACTACAAACTCTTAAGCCTGGGAACTGGTGAACTGGTCTCCCTTTTCCTCATAGCTGAAGCCTTGTTTTTCACGAACGATCGCTAAACCTTCTTGTAGTGCTGTCAAGCGATCGCCCATCCAGTGATGTCCGGGAATTAAACCAGCAATGCCTAACTTTTCTAACCTACTTTTTATCTTCCCAGTTGCGCCAACAACAATCACTTCTCGTCCTTGATCGATCGCCTCTTGAATCGCATTTTCGATCGCCAAGGAAGACGTTACCCCCAGGATAGGAACTTCACCTAAATCGACGATCAAAACATCATAATTGACAATGGCGTTGTGTTCTCTGGAAATAGCTTTGGCGACACCAAAAATCATCGGTCCACTTAGATGGAACAGTAAAACTCGCCCATTCGCCACATCTAAAATGTGCTTTTCCTCATCAGTGAGAACAATCTGATCATCCGCATCAGTAATCGCTTTAACTGCATTTGATTGTAGTTTTGATAGGTTTTCGATGGTTAATATATTCGCGATAAATACCCCAACGGCTACAGCGATCATTAAATCCACAAACACCGTTAGCAGTACCACACCATAGACAATCCCTGCTGCTTTCCAAGAGATTTTGTGAACCCGCTTGAGAAAGCCCCAATCAATGATATTCATCCCAACTTTTAAAACAATTCCAGCTAAGACAGCGAGGGGAATAACAGAGGTTAAAGGAGCCGCCCACAACACCACGATGAAAAGCACTAAAGCACGGCAAATACCCGATAACGCCGTGCGTCCACCCGCTTGGATATTCACCACCGTCGCTGTTGTTGCTCCAGACCCGGCGATCCCACCACATAGACCCGTAATTAAATTAGCAACACCTTGACCAACTAACTCTTTGTTGGACTTGCAGTCTTGTCGAGTTAGACTTTCGGACACGAGACAGGTTAATAGGCAATCGATAGAACCTACTGTCGCCAACACAATTGCATTAACGAACATTAACCGCGCATTTCCGGGTGTAAAAGCAGGCATTTGTAGCTCAGGCAAACCCGGTGTAATTTCTCCAATCGTGCCAATTGTGCGAATCTCAACACCACTAAAGAAAATCAGCGAAATGGCTGTCCCAATCACTAAAGCCACCAATTGAGGCGGCATCACTTTTTTAAATTGGGACGGGTAAAAGAACAGAATCGCTAAGGTGATGGCTCCTAAAATTGTTTCCCAAGGATCGATATTTGTGATTAAAGTAGGCAGATTTTGGATTACACCCAAGACACCCCCAGACGGAGTTTCTTGTCCTAAGAAAGGAGCCAGTTGCAGAAAAATTAGAATCACGCCAATTCCGGTCATAAATCCGGAAATAACGTTATAGGGCAACATCGTAATATATCGCCCCAATCGTAATACCCCAAAGATAATTTGAAAGACTCCTGCCATCATCACCACAGTAAATGCCAGGGCGAGATAATTGTCCGGATTATTCGCTTGAAGTCCAGCAATTACAGCGGTTAAAATAACCGTCATTGGACCGGTTGGTTCAGAGATAAGGCTCGGTGTACCCCCAAATAAAGCGGCAAAAAATCCAACTAATATTGCCCCCCACAACCCCGCCGCCGCACCAGCGCCCGAAGCGATTCCGAAGGCTAATGCCATGGGTAAGGCAACAACAGCCGCCGTCAACCCGCCAAAAATATCTCCTTTGAGGTTACGAACGTGAATTTGATTGGTTATTTGCATGAAATAGTGTTCTCGATTAACAAATTACGGTTACCCAAAGGAATAACTTATATAGCGCTACGCGCCAGGGAATAGGGATTGTTGATGAATACCCACAAGGAAATTTATGATTTCCATAGAGTGTATCATGGTCATTTTACAATTTGCAACAAAATAGAGTAGGGACACAATATATCGTGTCCCTACGATAAATATGTCCAAAACCTGAGACTATTCAGATTTAGCCACTCGCTTTAACAGCACCGCTTGAGAATCGGCTAACTCAAAGCAGCGTAAATCTGCCAAGCGATCGCCACCATCCAAACCCGGAGACGCGATCGCGACTTGCCATTCGTTCATATCCAATTGCAACCAGTCTCCCACAGTAACCTTTATCGGTTCTCCCCCCATGTGCGCGACTATGGCGATTTGTTGATCATGATCATCAGGATTACTGCGAACCCCGTAATATACCGTCCGTTCCTCATCACTGATTTTATTGAATCGATCAATTCCAGCTAAATTGTGACCTAACCAGGGATGAGCATGGCGGAAACGACGCAAGCTCAGGTTATACTCTGTTCTTGCTGCATCAAGCTTGTCCTCATAGTGAGAGACATTACACAGTTCGTAACAGTCTTCCATGAACATCAACGCGAATGACTTGAGCTTTTCAAGGGTCAACCCTTTCAAGAAATTCACCATTTCTGGCTTATTCAACTTTTTCAGCGGCTCAATATCACACTGATCCGTATTGTCTCCCAAACAGAACTGGCAAGCCTGAACCACTTCGGCGAGATTGTAGTCCTTTTCAGTCATGGCAACTTGCAGCGCCCTGCCAAACTCCCGCAATTCCTCTAGCTGACTAAATCCCAAGGACTTCAACCGACTGAAACTTTCCGGTGCGTCGTAGAGTTCGGGCGTCACTTGCCAATCCAAGAACCCAATTTCCTCAGAAACCACCTTGACCCCATAGCGTTCATCGGTATTGCGGAAAAACATCCACGGGGCGTGCATTGTCGCATTGATAAAGTCCATGGGCAATCCGGGACTGAACCCATACACCCACAGCGTCACCGCCGGGTTATCATAAGCATTATTTAACACCTCTGGCAGCGTACTGCCTAAATTCCAATTAATCTGGGCATCTAGCGGAATTTGATTACCTCGGCGCACGGTATCATGATTACCACAACCCGTGATCCAATGATCTCCTTCAAAGATCACCTCACAAACCCGTCGCCATTTGCGATCCCAAAACTTTTCCAAGGCTGGGGTGTTATGGGCAAAAATCAGGGGTCCCCATTGGAACGATTCCGGTTTCAGGTGAATTAATTCCCGGTACGTCGAAATATCTTCCCATCCTTCAGCAGGCCACGGACGACCATCTTCAAAAATGGTGAATAAGAGTCGTTGATGCCCTTCAATATCCTGAACCACATCACTCATCGCCAGTAGATAGGCATCATCATATTCCACCAGTCCAGACAGAGGATTAAAGAAGCGGAAATCTTGACCCCCATCAATCCGTACCCCATCAGCGCCCGTGTTAATTTTACGCCGCTGCATTTCCAAAAACATTGCCCGTACCGTCGGTAACTGATGGTTCAAGTCTTGACCGTACATATTCGGACCTTTGAGGAACTGGCGATGCAGGAGTAACTCCGATTGGTTATCTGCATGACCATACACCAGGTCATAGATAATTTGAATTGGACCGGTGGGAAAATTATGCAGGGTGGCGATAAAGTCTACCAATTCATCAGGACGCAAGCTACCCAAAAGCGCTGCATTTGTAGCACTCGATCCCAAAATTGGCACGTCATAACCCCAATCCTGGGTATGGGGTTTAGTCAGTTTAATTTGCAGATCATCTCCCTCTTCAGCCGTACAGACAAAAAATTCACTTTCTGGACTGTATTCGTCTCGGTACTCAATCGTGGGTTCTATGGGTAATAGCTGAACCGAGTCGTACCCCACATAGTTTTCTTCGGCTGGGGTTAAGGGAAGATTGCCGGCTAATTTACTAGCAATTTGGCGATAAATACGGGTTAATCCCTCAACCGTTCCCTCCTGAGAGGCGGTGCCAATATGAAGCTGTAAAATGTTCCGGGGGGCTGGCACACGCGGAAGCGTTAGGGGATCAGATCGGACGCTGGTGGCTTTGAAGTAATCCAGATCGGCTCGTTTTTGCTGTAAGCTTGCCATATCATACAGTTCCGCCGGTCCAAACACCCCATAAGGCATGGAATAGGGAATCGTATCCCGAATCGCTTGTAGGTTCCCTTGCTGATCGACAAAGCGCAGCCAGTAGAATGATCCCATCTGCTCACGGTTTCCGGGGCGCATTCCAGCAACCACACCCCAATGGTATTCCCCTTCTTGTTTCAAGAATAGGCGATCGCGACGAAAGGAGACGGTTTGCTCAACCGCCCGACAATCAATCGGCTCAAGGGGGGTTAAGACTTCCAGATAGATTTCCATCTTCCGCATCACCTGCGCCAATAACCGGGGTGTCCAGAAGCCAATTTCGGTTAACCCATCAGCACGGTAATGCGCCCCCAAGCGTCCGGCTATGGCTTGAGCTTTTTCAAAATAGGTGGCGTCTGAATGTTCAATGGTAGCTGCCCAATCTATGAGTTCTTGGGTGGCATCTTCAACCAATTGAATTGACGGTTTCGTATCAACTTTCACAATAACTTTTCTCGCAACCACTACCCAACTGCTGTACGGGTGACTGAATCCTGACTTTCGGAATCGGTTTACCTGTACGGCAATTCCCGTCAAGTTTAACAGTCCCACAGCTTCTCTGAGAGTAAAACACGTTTCTAGTTGATCCCAACACTCTGAAGGATGAAATCCAATTAGATAAACTACCCAGACCTGCTAAGAGCTGAGGTCTGGGTTTTTAGTAGCCCGCTCAGTCATCGAACAAGCTAAGACTTCGGCGTGAGCGCTCAGTCGAACGCTGAACATACTTAATAGTTCGGCTTAGCTTGCACGATAACC
>NZ_JAVJNP010000039.1:0-9448 GCF_040217205.1 Coleofasciculus sp. A1-SPW-01
TAGGAACAAAAAAGTTAAGGGATCGAGACGATGGAAAAAAGAACAAAAGCGGATTTCTGAGCTTCAGGGTAAGATATCCCGACAACGAGAAGACTGGCTGCACAAAACAACCAGCGAGATAGTTAGCGGTAATAGCCTAATCGGTGGTGAGCAGTTAAACGTCAAGGGTATGACTCGGAAGGCAAACAAGGGTAAGCGTAAGAAACAGAAAGCCGGATTAAATCGGTCTATTCTCGACGTTGGGTTTGGCATAGTCGGTGATTTATTAAGCTACAAATCGGCTGAGGCAGGTGGGTTTTATGTTGAGTCACCAACTAGGACGCTCAAGCCAACTCAACGATGTGCTAAATGTTGGGAATTAACGCCTAAGACTTTGAGCGATAGAGTCCATATTTGCTCTAATCCCGACTGTAAGCACGTCGAAGATAGAGATGTTAATGCTGCTCAAGTTAATGAGATTTGGGCAAGGGGTTTGGAACGAACCTCTTTAGACGCAGAGCTACCTAGCTCTACTGATTGTGGAAGCATGAAGCAACTAGGAGCTCAGAAGCGTCAGAAACAGCGACTTCAACGAAGTAAGTCGCTGTAGTTCATATAAACATTTTCTTAGATCGCCAAAACTCTTAATATACCGTAGGGTGGGTTTCGGCTTCGCTCAACCCACCAACCTTAAGTCACTAAGACGCTTTAGGGACTAAAAATCCTAGTAAATGTTGCAGAAACGAATAACTAACGACTTCCCGATAGGAGTCTTGGTGTAACCCTGATGATTGAGACTCGATGGCTGGGGTATAGTCATCCTCTACCGCTAGAGACATCTCTTCCGCCAAACCGATCGCAATTAAGCGAAAAGCAATCTGCTGTACCGTTTTCAGGGGAAGTTGTAGGTATTGGGCGATGGATTTGAGAGACATCATACAATCCGTATATGTCCAAACTTGCCACTCTAGGTCATTTAACGGAAACTCAGACTGATCTGTCCCTAAACTGGCTAAACCCATATCCGGATCAGGTAAGTGATCCGCCAAAGCATCCCAACTTGGCAAATTTCTAAGTCCCATCAATGTGGCGAGTGTCGCCGATATACTCAAACCCGTCATTTCTATTGTCGGTAACGGTACATTATGATCAAACCTAAAATGACCTGCTTTAAGTTGAAATGCATCACATAAGGGCTGGAGAACTTGAGATTGAAATAGCCACTTGAGTTGTTGGTTGGTTAAAATACCCTGTTTTTTCAGATAAGAACCCAAAGGTTGATGCTTGGGACATAATCGGTTCAGTTTAGCAAAGAGACTGGATGGACAGATATCCTTGAGCCAGCGCTGTTGGGCAATTAAGGAGACTAAACCTTGATGATCTAACAAATTTGCCATTCCCACAAGCTGTCCCCGATACACCCAGATATAATACGCTTGATTCGAGGACGTATGATCCGTACCTTCAGGATGCAGCGTTAGCAAACCGCTTTGATGTCCAGTTTCCAGTAAGCAAAAAACTTGCGGTAGAGAAAAATCAGCAAGAGAACCTGTGATGCACATGATAATTGAAAGGGTTTTTAAGGGTTGACGTTAAATTTTTTAAAGGAGGGAGGTAAGCAAAAGCCCTGATCTATACAGAAGTTTTGATTTTTTTCAGTGGTTATTCGGGACAAGTTTTACAGAATGCCAGCCACTCCTCCCCGAAGACGTTTGACTTAGCAACAGAGACAGTGGGATTGAATTCGATCTAATAACTCTTGAAAGCTAAAGGGTTTAAAAAAATAACCATTAGCTTTAGCTTCATTCGTCAAGATTATTGGCAAATCTCGTTCTAAACCTGTCATTAGGAATATAGGCAGATGATAGCCATGATAACGCAATTTTTTACACAGACTTATCCCATCCAGTTTGGGAAGCTCGATATCAGAAAGTACCAAGTCATAGTCAGTGATTACTGCCCGTTCCCAAGCCGCTACACCGTTTGTGACTACATCGACGATATAGCCTTCAAAGGTGAGACATTCAAATAACGCTTCGGCAAAGTCTAAGTTATCTTCAACGACAAGGATTTTCATGATATCTAAATCCGTTTTCTAAACAAGGATAATGCTTCCGGGAACTCTCCCCGACAAATTAAGCTTTTCAGATCAGTGTTTATCGGTTAATTTTTTCAGAGAAAATCCCTAGGGTTTCGGTTAAATCCATTGAAGTTTTAGACGCCCGTTTGTCACGGTGATCGCTCCAGCTACGACGCCTTAACAATCACTCAAATCCAAAGCGATTTTTCGTTAATAGCTTTAGCCAAGAATGCGGATCAATACCAGCGACCTCTCTTCCAGCCTATCCCCGTTACACTGAGGAACAAATTTTATGGTGTTTCACAACCTACCATCTATACTTTTTATGATGCCAAATTTAATCTCTATCAACAATATATAAATTTGATATGAATTTTGTGCGGCTGAACGGCGAAGCTTTATCTAATCTTTAATTGCTGTCCCCAAAATTTACAGATTCTTTAAATAAGAGGGTTGACAAACTCAATAGGATGTTGAATTCTTATTAAGATAATCAGATTTCCAGATTTGTCAATATATAAAGTTGATATTTTAGTCAGAGACAGGTCACTATTTATTCGCGTCTATTTTGGTTTATTGCACAAAATTATGTAATTGTCAATATATTAAACTGATAAGTTGAGGGAGTCATCTTTGTCTAAATTTTATGAACTTATATGAATTGACAAGGCGTGACATGTTCTAAACGGTAATGGCGCTACAGGCTGAGAAGGCATAGATAGGATGATTAAACAGGGGCATCGTCCAATTGACCAGATATTGGAATGTATTGATACGTTCCTGGTTGCCAAGACTGGTCATTCGCTGAGTTATATTCAAAAAGCGATTCTATGGGCATCATGGCAGGATGAACCTAAAACCTATGACCAGATTGCTCAGGAGAATGGTTATTCTGCCAACTATATTAAGCAAGGTGTCGCGCCGAAGTTATGGCACTTACTCTCAAACGCCTGCGGGGAAAAAGTTAATAAGACGAATTTTCGCTCGGTACTCGAACGCAGACTGTTTAGTGACAAGGGTTTGACAACGGCTAACTTCCTAAAACCTAGACAGTTTGTTGCCTTAGAAGTACCAGAGGGACAAGTTCCGTTGAATTCTATCTATTATATTGAGCGATCGCCTATAGAATCAGACGGCTGTCAGCAAATCCGCCAACCTGCCACTATCCTGCGTTTGCAGGGTTCTCAGCAGATGGGGAAAACCTCGTTAATGGCAAGAATTCTGGCTGATGCCCAAAAGCAGAACTATCGGACGGTACGATTAAGTTTAAATCAGGCGGAGAGTTCAGTGTTTAGTGCGATCGCAACATTTCTGCGCTGGCTTTGTGTCAATGTGACACGACAACTTAGATTAGAACTGAAACTAGATGAGTATTGGGATGAAGCAATGGGCAGTTTGGTTAGCTGCACGCTTTATTTCCAGGAGTATTTACTTGCACAAAGCGATCGCCCGTTGGTTATTGCCATTGATGAAGTGAATCAAGTCTTCGAGTATCCGGCGATCGCGGGAGACTTTTTGGCATTATTACACTCCTGGCAAGAAGATACCAAAGATATCCCTGTCTTTTCCAACCTGCGCTTGGTGCTAGTTCATTCCTCTGAGGGTTATCGTTGGTTTCATACCTATCAATCGCTGTTGACGCTGGGGTTAGGGATTCAGTTATCCCCGTTTACTCGCGAACAAGTCTACGAGTTGGCAAAGCGTTATGGACTCTATTTATCATCCCAGGAACTGGATCAGCTTATGCGACTTGTGGGAGGGTTTCCCTATTTGGTGCGTTTGATGTTCTATGAAATGGTCAAACATCAGGTGAGTTTAAAATCGATAGTAGAAACTGTAGCGACGGATACAGGAATCTATGGGAATCACTTGCATCGCCATTTATGGAGGCTGCGCCAGTATCCAGATTTAGCGGTTGCTTATCAGCAGGTGCTTAAGGCAAATGACCCTGTAGAACTTGATCCAATCCAGATGGTGAAGCTGCACAGTTTCGGGTTAGTGCGTTGGGTTCGCGATCGCGTGGTGGTAAGCTGCCAGTTGTATGAGGCGTATTTCCGCGATCGCATGGCTATAAGAGACTTATAGGCGTAAGTATAGCCGTTTCAAAAAGAATATCGAATAACATTGCCACACAAGTCACCCTTTCCAAAGCCCAGGTATGGGCGTTCTTGCAGGTTTAAGCTACAATCTGCCTTATGTGGTCTTTAATTGATCTTGACAAAGTTCTGTTATTTTAAGTAAAGCGTCCACACCCTCAAGTGCAGTCACTTGTGTAATATTAAAAATCTCTAACCTCCAGGGAGCATCAATTCCAAGAAATCCCCCAATAGCAGGATGTCTTGCTCCTCTGGACGAAAGTTCATGAAAACTTTACAGAAAGTTCATCATAGCTTTATGGATACTCCTGGGCATGTCGAGTAGTATGAAGTTAGCTTAAGGAAAGAAAAATAATCTCAGGTCAGAGTCTCACAGGCTCAAGACCCCTTAAGTTACCCGAAATCAATCTGTCATTAGGAGTATTTTTCATGAAAAAAGCAATTTTAGGTTCACTCGCTGTACTGCCCTTAGCAGCTGCTGGTGTATTGGCTGGCGCTGGCGCAGCAACTGCTGCTAACTTAGGAATAATTTCCTTCAGTTCTGAAGGACAAAATCCTAATACTACGCTTACTTTCGACAGCGACTTGCTGTCTATTGCTCCAGGCGATGGAAACGCACAAGTAAACGTAGGTGGTACACCAAGTGGTGTTTTTGCTCAGGGTTTTACTCAAGCCGAAATTAAATTCACTGATTTACTGCTTGGCTCTACACCTGCTGGCTCACCTGTTTTTCTAGATTTTGGAACAGACGATGATTCAAGTGCCGATGGACTGGATGTTATTAAGCTTACCAGCGTAGCTTCAAAGTATGACTTTTTAGGAGGGAATGCCTTCCTGACAAATCTAGGATTGACATTTGATGGCATTTTTGAAAGCCAAGGTACGGAATATATAGCCACAGGTAGCCTAACTTTCCAAGTCGACCAGTCACAAGCTGATGTTGAAGCGGCTCTTGAATCGGGAGAAACCCTAGGTCTTCCAGGGCTTACTTTCTCTGGCATTAATATTGCTACAGCCGAAGTTGCTGATGTTCCTGAACCTGCCACAATGCTTGGTTTAGGAGTAGTCGCTGGTTCCTTAGCTCTATCCCGCGCTGGCAAAAAGAACAAAGCTTAACACGAAAAGCTAGAGCTTTCGGCTCAAATACAAAAACATTGGGGAAAGAAAGACCCCCAATTTTTTGTATATCCAGCTACGGTCAAACCTTGAGACGCATGATGCGATCGCCCCTTTGGAGAAAATGAAGGCGCGATCGCTTTATCGTTGGTGGCTCTCAAGGTGGAGAATCGTCTTGAACTTAAGAGTGATGACAGTCACACTGGCTGTAATACAATTAAGGTAGGATATTTACATTGCTCAATATATATTATCTGCGACCTGCTGCATTGGGGTTGTAGCAACAGCAACTCCATTACAAACGAAATCGTATAGTCTCTTGACATACCCTAAGGGATAGTCACGGTATCAGACTCAGCCAGTGTTGGTTAGAAGTTGACATAGCGGTTGTAGTAAACACCCTATAAGCTGTCCGGCTTGACTTTTATTATCCTGTTGCTCAAACTTAAGCGAAGCTTCATGAAAGCTTTGTAAAAAGTTCATCAAATCCTTACAGGTAACTATAGACAGATTAAGTAACAAGGCGTTAATTTGAGGAAAGGAAAATCGAAATATATCCCTGCCTCTCTTAGCAATCCCTCAGTTCCCTAAATTTTGCAGTAACAACAGGAGTACCCCATAGTATGAAAAAAGCAATTCTTGGCTCTTTGGCTACAATTCCCCTAGTCGCGGCTGGTGTGTTGACTAATGCTGGTGAAGCAAACGCCATTGCGTTGACAGGTAAGTTTCAGTTAGCTTCTGGTGCGTTTGGTATTGACCAAAGTATCGTTAAATTCAGCAAGAACTCCCTCACATTCAGTCCCCAACCCGTCACTCCAGTTTCGATTACGAGTAGTGATCCCAGTTTTGAAGAATTCAATTCGGCAAACATAGGTAGTATTCTCTCCTTTACTCCCTTGTTAGCAGAGACTCCTTTTCTTGACTTGGGTAACACTCCAATTCCTGGTGTTGTTGGTTTTTTCCCAGGTGATGTAGACCCCATCACAGATGGGGAAAATATTTTCACTCTGCAAACGGCTACCTACGATCTAAAAGATAGTGGTGCTAACGTAGCCGTAGACGTAGCAATTTCTGGATTCTTTACCAGTGCCTCTAACGATATCTCTCAAGGTAAGGGCAACATCACCTTCCAAATCAACAATACTACCGTTGATCAAGTTCAGGCAAAACTCGATGCAGGTAACACAATAGACGAGGATCTGAAATTCTCTGGTGCTGTGTTTACGGCAACCGAGGTTCCTGAACCCGGTACAATCGGCGGCTTGCTCGCTGTGGGTTCCCTGGGTGTCGGTTCAATCTTGAAGCAACTCAAACAAAAGAAGTAATCCCCTAACTTAGTGTGTTCCCAAAAAAGGTTCCTCAGCATGTGCTTCACTGACTGAGGTTTTGCCATCTTTATCCCCATCTGAATCGTTGATTTGGGTGGGGTTATAATTATGTCCGGTTGAATACTTACACTATTGGTGGAGACAAGACACCAAGGCAGGAGGCAGTGGTTCGGCAGGACTTCGGACGTTCGGCGAGCGCTCAGTCGAGCCGCGTGAGCGCTCAGTCGAACGCTCACCAACCAGGCAGAAGGCACGATAAGTTAACTGATGGTGGGGGAAATCCCCTGCCAAAGCTTCAACTTCTGATAGAAAACGTTTTGACCGGAAATAGTGGGTTCAGGCTCCCCGTCCTTTTAGGACGGCTTTATGTTATAATATTGCTGTAAAATTTTTCACGTCAAATGTTAGTTTTTGAGTTTAAGGCTAAAGGGAAAACAGCTCAATATTTAGCGATTGATGAGGCGATCTTAACCGCTCAATTTGTCCGCAATAAGTGCATCCGTTACTGGATGGATAATGAAGGTGTTGGACAAAAGGATCTGTATCGTCACAATACATCGTTGAGAGCTGAGTTTTCTTTTGTTAAGGACTTAAACTCTCATGCTTGTCAAACGGCTGTTGAAAGGGCATATTCGTCAATTGCCCGATTTTACAGCAATTGTAGAAAGTCTATTCCGGGAAAGAAGGGTTATCCAAAGTTTAAGAAAAACTGCCGTTCAGTTGAATACAAAACTAGCGGCTGGAAGCTTTCTGAAACTCGAAAACAAATAACCTTCACGGACAAGAAAAGGATTGGAAAACTCAAGCTCAAAGGGACGTGGGACCCTTCACTTCGTTCGAGGGCATGCTTAAACTTCTATCAACTTGGGTCAATAAAACGGGTGCGGTTAGTCCGTCGCGCTGATGGCTACTATGTTCAATTCTTGGTCAATGCTGAGAATAAAGTAGAGAGTCAGCCGACAGGGAAAGCCATTGGGTTAGACGTGGGACTCAAAGAGTTCTATACCGATAGCAACGGCTATCAAGAACCCAATCCCCGATTTTACCGGGAAGGTGAAAAACGCTTAAGATTCCTTCAAAGACGAGTTTCACGCACTGAGATTGGCTCTACCAACCGCAAGAAAGCCATTAATCGATTAGGGCGATTTCACCTCAAAATAAGTAGGCAGCGTGAAGAACACGCCAAGAGAGTGGCGCGTTGCGTAATCCAATCTAACGATTTGGTCGCTTATGAAGATTTGAGGATTAGAAATCTGGTTAAAAATCATTGTTTAGCCAAATCGATCAATGATGCAGGTTGGTATCAGTTCAGAAAATGGCTGGAGTATTTTGGGGTTAAGTGTGGCAAAATAACCATCGCGGTTAATCCTGCCTATAGTTCCCAGGAATGCTCCAGCTGCGGTACGGTAGTTAAAAAATCCTTGTCTACCAGAACTCATATCTGTCGATGTGGATGTATTTTGGATCGGGATTGGAACGCCGCCATCAATATTCTGAAAATAGCCTTAAGTACGGCGGGTCACGTCGGAACTTGGATTTTGAATCCGAACGCTTCTGGAGACTTAGCCTCTACTGTTTTAGGCGCAAGCCTATTTCAGCAAGCCGGGTCTATGAAAGAAGAATCTCTTTCCTTATAGGGCGGAGAGTGTCAAATCAGGTGCACAGGGTCAATGTCTCAGCTCTTCAGAGCTACATCCCAAAATGGACGCTTCTGTATTAATCGTGGGAAATCCGCAATTCCTTAAGACGTTCCTTGACCAGATTCGCACGATCACGTCTGGCAAGGTGGAGGAGTCTGCCAATCCAGAAGATGCTCTGAGTAAGGTTCAAGCTAAACAATACGCAATTTTAATTGTGCAGGCAACCCAAAACGGGAGTTTGGAACTGTGTAAGCAGGTTAAAGAACAACTACAGTTAAGCTGGACCTATTGCATTTTAATTAATGACCCGTCTTATTCCTTGAGTGAAGGCAAAGCGGCTGATCCGCGTCGGGAACAAATTATTTGTGCTGAAGCCCTAGAAGGCGGTGCAGATGCTTACTTACCCTTGACTTGCACCCCAACAGGAGATCCAGGAAGTACGTTAGCAGAATATCGGCTCCTGAAAGCCCATATCCTAGCCGGATGGCGCAGTGTACAGTTCTACCAAAAACTGCTGCAAACCAATGATGTTCTCTCCACCCTGGCTCTGGCTGATCCCTTAACCGAACTGAATAATCGTCGGGCAATGGAATGGGAGTTACCCCGGCAAATCCAAAATGCCCGCACCTACATCACGGATCTGAGTGTGATTATGATGGATGTGGATCATTTCAAATCAGTGAATGATACCTATGGACATCAGGTTGGCGATCGCGTTTTGCAGCTGCTCTCAACCCGACTCCAGCATAATCTGCGCCTACAGGATACGTTGTTTCGGTATGGTGGGGAAGAATTTTTAGTGGTTCTCAATCAAACCAGTGGAGAGGAAGCTAAAATTGTCGCCAAACGCCTGCGATATCAGATCAACGAGCAACCGTTTAATGTAGATGGTACGATCGCGATCGAGATTACGATTAGCGTTGGCATTGCTTCTCTCAAGGCTTCAGATGACCACAAAGGCGAAAGTCTCGTCAAACGGGCGGATCATAATCTTTTGCGTGCTAAAGCCAAAGGAACGAACCAGGTGGTTTACAGTGATGACACGCTTTATTAAAGTGTTGAGTTTTGACCGCTTCTAAAAACCTAGACAAACCTACCCATCAGTAATTCTGCCTTGGTATAAGTCCACGGTGTAACTTTTGGTCGATAACCGTTAACGCTTGCGCTTGGCTGATACCCGGCGTTGTTGCTCGATATCAGCCTTAACCA